>QIKG01000274.1 GCA_003232965.1 Oceanospirillales bacterium | reverse complement strand
CTGGCAAAGGCATAGTCTAGCGTACCCGACTGGCCCCAATAAACAAAAGTAAACAGCGGTGGTGCGTTAAAAGTTTCTACCATTTCGGTCCAGCCTCGAGATCTCAGCAGACGAATAGGGTCTTCTTGCCGGTAGCTGTTGAGGTCTCCGATAATCAGCATATCGGCCACACCAGAAATATTTCTTAATGAGTTCAACCAGTCGGCCAGTGCATAGGCTGCGACCACGCGCGACTGATTCCAACAAGCCTGACCATCAACCTGATTAACATCAAGGTTGGCTTTTCGGCTTGTTCCTGGGCCCGTTTTTGGGCAACTTCCCTTGGATTTAAAGTGGTTTACGGCAATCAATAGCTCACCACCGCTTGTCGTGTCAACAAACCGCTGTGCCAGCGGCCTGCGGCTGAGTTGCTTGAAAGGCCCGGTGTTCAGAGACAGCCCCTGCCCGATAGTTTTCACCCGGCTTGAGCGGTAGATCAAGCCGACGCTGATTACATCTGCACCCAGTCGGTCTGTGGTTGGCCGGGCAAAGCGCCAGGCAGCGTCCGGCATGCTCTGGTTAAGTGCATCTACCAGATCAACGATAGCAGAATCAGGTCCGTAGCCGTCATTTTCAAGTTCTTGAAGGGCAACAATATCCGCGCCACTAATGGTAATTGCGGTTACCAGGCGCGCGAGCTGCTGGATAAATTCAGGGTGGCTTTCCGCCCCGCGTTTGGTGGGGAATCCCCCCTGTTTGCCATCACCATTAAAAAGGTTAAGTAAGTTAAAGCTCATAACCCGTAGTTTGTCGGTAGCAACTGGCGTCCTCGGGTCTTTGGCCTGGCTGAATTGCAAAGGCTCGGTAGCGGTCAGCAAATAGCGCCCTTGGTTCTGGCTGATGATCCCACTGATGGAGAATAATTGGTCACCCAATCGGCGGCTGGGTGAATCCGGGTTCGCCGCCGGCAGTTGTAGGGTAGTCTGCCTTAGTTGGTTGTCAACTCTCAGCTTGTCAGCTGCTTCACCGGGCAAAGCAACTTCAGTAGGAGTGATTAACAGGCCGCCCGCAGAAACTGTGATTTGCCGACGCTTATATAACTGATATACATCGGAAACTGTCAATTCCTGATCAATCTCAACCCGCATGGCTTCCAGGCTTTCCCGCGCATCGTTACTAAGGGGAAGCTCAATGGCATGGGTAGGCAGGGGTTGTTGGTGTCCGCAGTAACCTTCGATGGTGACTTGCTCAAGACTGGTCATGCCGCCGTTGATGCCGTTGCCATCGTAGCCTTGTTTAGGCTTCAGCTCAGTCACTACTCCACTTAACTGAAGTAAATCACCGACTGTAATTTCTTCGGGTAGCGCATCACCAATGACAAAAATCGCATCGGAAGTCCGCGGGTCCATGTCAGCCATGATTTGTTCTAAATATAGCCCGGAACCGGCCTGCTGATAGGTAACAATACCGCGAACAATATGCCGTTCGCCTAGCAAGAGCGAGCGTTTGCCACTGCCCTGAATGGCGGCAATTGAAGTGACCGGTGAACGGCAGGCATCCGCCGATAATTCAGGGGTTTTGCTGCCAGTGCCGGCACAACCAGCAAGAATGACAACAATTAGAATAAAAAAAGCCAGCTGCAGATAAGCGCGGCTGGCTGATTGATACAAGTACTTCATCTGGCAATCCTAGTGATTATTGAACCTGCGATATCATGTGCAGAACTGCGGCGCGAACTTCAGCATCGCTCAGCTGCATTTGCCCACCCTTAGGCGGCATTGCATTTAAACCGTTGATTGCATGATCTACCAAAGTGTCTTCACCCTGAGGCAGGCGATTAGTCCAGTCGCTGGCTACCAGCTTAGGTGCACCGGCAACACCGCTGCTATGGCAGGCCAAACAGGCCGTCTGGTAAATAGCAGCACCATCGATGTCGGCTGCCGGGCTTTCCCCAGCGGCGCTATCAGTGTCGCTATCAGCATTAGCAATCGGTGTAGTAGCCACCGGGGCACTAATTACTGGTGCTTCATTGCCGCTATGAACTGCGGCAGGAGATTGTAAATTATTTTCCGTCAGCGCTTGCTTAGACGGGTTGTCAGCCGGGGAATTCTTTTTACCTAGATAAGCCCCAAGAAAAATAACGACAACTGTGAAAACAACCAGCATCAGCATGATGATGGTGATGTGGCGCATAAAAATCTTATCTTCGTTCTGACTCACTCTGATACCTCGATTAATCAATGACGGGATGTTTACCCAGCATCTATTTATTATCTATACAGCGTTTTTCCGCAGTAAAATATTTCTAAAGATGCCATAGTATATCCGAGCCGGAGGGTAGGGCAAAATGTAAAACCCATAAACTTACCATCGGGCTAGCTAAAACACCCATTTTTACCTATAATTTGCCCTCAAATGACTCGCAATCGAGTAAAAAATCAGCGCCCGTAGCTCAGCTGGATAGAGCACTGCCCTCCCAAAGGGCAGAAGTTAAGCAGGGGTCAGAGGTTTGAATCTGCCTTGGCAAGATTCGGTTAGAATAAAAGTATTAGCGCCCGTAGCTCAGCTGGATAGAGTACTGCCCTCCGAAGGCAGGGGTCAGAGGTTCGAATCCTCTCGGGCGCGCCAATAAACAAAGTCACCCATCGGGTGGCTTTTTTATTTGTGTTTGGTGTTGGAAAAATCGTCTGGAACGATTTTGAACGACCGTAGGTCGGCCCCGTAGGGGTGAGCCCCATGGACGGGGCGAATAATCCTCTCGGGCGCGCCAATAAACAAAGTCACCCATCGGGTGGCTTTTTTTATTTGTGTTTGGTGTTGGATGAGGAGCTTGTGCCGGAGGCACTAAGAGGTTCGACAAAAATCGTCTGGAACGATTTTGAACGACCGTAGGTCGGCCCCGTAGGGGTGAGCCCCATGGACGGGGCGAATAATCCTCTCGGGCGCGCCATTCTAATGCTTTGATAGTATAGTTTTGCGGAACGACTTAGTATGTTTGAAACTAAGTAAAATTATTCTAAATAGGTTTCTGAAACAATTTTTCGTGAGGCCCCTGTGTAAGCTGCGATCAGATATTCACTGAAGAAGAAAGCAGGTGTTCATATCAGTGGTCTATTTTTAAACAATCATTATGGATATATATAGCCAAATATCATTCAAATAGCTTAATATGCCTTGCAATATAGTGAAATACACCTAAAATATAGTTTTTAATTGATAAAAGGAGCGGCATATGCCTACAGCATTAACACAATCTGTTCCCATAGATTCAGCCGTTGTATTATCAGAAGCCGCCACAAATGCCGCTGGTATTTTGGGAATTAAAATCCGTCCGCTGGCAAAAATACTAGGCATCAGTGAAACTAAAGCTAAACAGGTGCGCAAAGGCTTGCCCCTTACCCCGCAAAGCCACGCGGGCCAGGCAGCCATGTTGCTGGTTAGAATTTATCGAAGTATTTATACCTTAAACGGTGGAGATACAGAAAATATGAAGCACTGGATAAAAACCAGCAACCTGCATTTAAACGGCGTACCGATGGAATTAATGGAAACCACAGAGGGGCTGGTAAAAACTTGCTGGTATCTTGATGCCATGCGTGGCCAGGCATAGTGGATGTAATGGATGCAGGGCTAATACAGTGTTCTGTTGCACCCTTAAATGGCAGTGGCTGGCGGATGGTTGAATCACAGCGAGAAGCTGCCACGCTGTCTATCACATCCTCGATGGAACACCAGTCGATTCTGGAAGCATTATTAGAAGACCAGAGTAAGCCAAACTACTTGCCGGGAAGCGAAGACCTACACTACTTACTCAAAACACCCTTTCGCTACCCTCCCCTCAAGTGGGGTTCACGCTTTGGCAGGTTAACTGATCCGGGTATGTTTTATGGGTCGCGGGAGATAGCAACCGCGGTAGCGGAATGTGCGTACTATCGATTTGTTTATCTGGCGGGACTAAGTCAACCACCACCTGGAAGAATTACCACTAAACATAGGCTATTTAAATTTGATTATCGAACTACATCAGGTCTTTCGTTGTTGCAAAGGCCGTTTACAGAAATGCCGGAACTGCAGTCGAAAACTCACTATCAGCAATCGCAACAGCTAGGTGACTATGCCCGTTCCGCAGGAGTCCAGCTTATTGAGTATGCATCAGCCCGCTCGTTTGTAGCGGGTGTTAATTATGCAATGATTCACCCGGCTGCCTTTATCAGTCGGCAGCCGTTAGAGTCGGTTGAGAATATTTTGTGCCTGTTAAGTGAAACAATATGTAGTTTCAAGGTGAACGGTAGTATTTATACTTTTGAGCGCAACAAGTTTGATGATAATGCAGTATTCCCTGTGGTGAACTAACATGGTTCGATATCTATGCGCTACCCTGCTTATTTTCGGGATCTTTCGATTATATAGTGCCTGACCGAGAAAGAAGTAATCTACTGCGGAAAAGCTGGATTTGACCAAAATAATAGCCAGCTATTCTCTTCAAATAATGAAATATTTTGCTTCAAACCAGGCTTTCCCTCGCTACGATTCCTTTCTCGGTCAGGCACTATATAGCGAACCACATCTGAAGTGTAAATGACACGACAGCTGTAAAATACAGGCTATGAGTAGTCAGTTAAACTGTTGTTGTACTTTTGCGGGAGTTTGATAGGCAGGCTATGTCCACACAATTTGAATACGATATCGCCATTATCGGCGGCGGTCTTGCGGGGATTACCGCCGCGCTTGAGCTACTGGATGAGGGCTTGAAGGTGGTTATTATTGATCGTGATATCGCTGAAAACTTCGGCGGGCTGGCGAAGCTGGCTTTTGGTGGTATGGCGCTGGTGAATACTCCAATACAGCGCTTTAATGGTATTCATGATACACCAGAAATTGCACTCAGGGACTGGCACTCTTTTGCCAAGTTTTCAGCTGATGATATTTGGCCTAAAAAGTGGGCCGAGCTTTATGTTAATCGTAGTATTGATGATATCTATAATTGGTTGACTCCCAAGGGGGTTAAATTTTTTCCTGTGCCCCACTGGGTAGAGCGAGGTTTGAATGGTGATGGTAATTCTTTGCCCCGCTACCATGTGATTTGGGGGACCGGGCGGCATTTGGTAAACACCCTGATTAACGAACTTAAACAGCATCAGAACGCTAAAAACTTGACTTGCCTGTTTGGGTATAAGGTTGAAAACCTACTGACTCACGATCAGGTAGTTACCGGCTTGCAGGGGGTTATTGAAGAAACTTCTGAAGCCTTTGAAATCAACGCCTCCACGGTTATCGTTGCCTGCGGCGGTATAAATGGTGATATCGAACGGGTAAAAGCCGAATGGGATGCTAGCTGGGGTAAGCCGCCGGAACATATCCTCAATGGTGCGCATAAGTTTGCTGATGGCACACTGCATGATGCGGTGAGAAAAATCGATGGCAATGTCACTAAGCTACATCAAATGTGGAATTATGCTGCCGGTATCCACCACCCCAAACCTCGGGTCCCTCTGGAAGGCTTAAGTCTGATACCGCCCAAGTCGGCGCTTTGGCTGGATGCCACCGGAAAACGCTTCGGCCCGCAACCGCTGATTACCGCTTTTGATACCCATGAGATATGTAAACGCATTTCGCAAAATCAGCACGGTTATAGCTGGCAGCTCATGAACTGGAAGATTGCTCTCAAAGAAGTGGCTGTATCCGGGGCTGAAAGCAACCCGGCGTTTTGTAACCGCAATGTATTCCAGTTGATTCAGGAAATCCGCAAGGGCAACCACAAATTGTTGAATTATCTAGTGGATGAATGTGAAGATGTAGTAGTAGCAGATAACTTGCCTGAGCTGGTGGATAAAATGAACCAGTTAAACCGCAATAGCCAAACAGTGGGTAGCGGAGAGGTAAGCCTGGTAAATATAGAGCAGGCAGTCGGCCGTTATGATGAACAAATTGCTCTTGGAGAAACCTTCCACAATGATGACCAGTTGCGCCGGATTGCACAGGTACGGAAATGGCGCGGGGATCGCTCACGCACCTGTGAATTCCAGGCGATTATGGACAAAAAAGCCCTGCCGTTGGTGGCCATCAGAGAATTTATCGTCAGTCGGAAAAGCATGGGCGGAATCCAAACCGATCTGCAAAGCCGGGTGCTTTCCACTGCCGGAGAGCCCATTCCCGGCTTATATGCTGCTGGTGAAGCTGCCGGTTTTGGCGGTGGTGGTATCAGTGGCTTGAAGTCACTGGAAGGCACTTTTATTTCCAACTGTATCTTAAACGCGCGCATGGCCAGTCGCTCTATTCGGGGTCAGGCATTAACGCCGTAGATACTGGTTGAATCAATAAGTTGGTGTTTGCTTTGCATAAAATACGGGCTTGATGAGAAAACCTGCAATTAATCGCTTGTAATATTAGAGCGTTTCCAGTTTTGACAGGCGGTAAAAATAGGTGTTTAATGCTTGATATGTATCTGTGGTTAAAAAATCTGCCCTTGGTTTTCCTATTAGGATTCTTCAGTTTTTCAGCGAGTGCGGTAGTTGAGCTCGACCCGTCCGAAAGTGCGCAAATAAAATATTCCAGCGCAGCGACTACAATGCTGCTCTCTTTCGGCGAAATTAATCCGGAATTTAAAGATCAGGATAGAACCCCATTGTTACGGGTTTATGGGGATGGCCGCGTGCTGGTATATCACCCAATTTATTCAAAGCAAGCGGGCGAGTATGAAATGTATTTAAGCCGGGATGCCTTAACCAGTTTATTGCTTGAAGTCGCCGAACCTGTGTTTGAATACGACCGTACCACGCTCATGCGCCAGAAAAAAAATGTCAGCCTGAACCGAGCAATTCAAGCATCTCAGCTTGCAGAGGTAAAAGTCTTTTACCAAAGCGATGCTCCAGTCTCGGTGTTTACTTTCAATATTGAAACATTTAAGCCGGCAGGCGCTACTAATTCACTCACTGGGCTATCAGCCACCCAAATCAACTGGCGAGGTCTGGCAGGGGATGCTATAAATTATCCAGAGATAAGCTTAATTCAGGATTTTAGGAAAATAGAAAACCAGCTGCGGTCATTGTCGCAAAGTAAGCAATTGCGCAAATCTGGCAAGTTACAATGAGGTGTTTTTCAAAATCAGCGGTTCTAAGCAACATAAAGATTGTGGCTATAGCGAGCATGTTGGTTAGTGTGCAAGCAAATGCAGGCTCGTTCATTTTTGCCGGCGATGCTAACGGTCTGGATATTATTACTCATCCTTCGGGTTATAACGGAACCGGTGGCCAGTTGGATATAGAGGTCTGTATCGACAGCAATGCTGTTGATGCTGCTGCTATGGAGGTATCGGTAATAAACTCACTGCGCGAGCTTAACCGCTTGACACCAGTTTCACCCAATTTGTTTTTTGGTGGTAATAACGATATTCCTTCAGGAAGAATCGATTTTCAGTCGCTGACGCTGCATGAGCTAGGGCACTGCACGGGACTAGGGCATCCGAATTTGGGTTTTCAGGAGGATGTGATTACCGGCAATAATACTAACCTGGCAAAAACAACCCTTGGTGCAAATAGCACCTATGCCTTCAATGCCGGCGCAGATGGTATCTTTGGGTCTGAAGATGATTTACGCGATGATGATGAAAACCTGCATTGGTTTGCAAAAGGGGTTAATAACCCCTTTGTTGATGTGCTGGCACCTGAAGCAAGTAACTATTCCCGGGATCTGGCAGAGTTGCCCCTAGGGCATGATTTTGCCGCCAATGCAGCACGCGCGGTAGGTGCCGCATTGGGGTTTGTCAACACCGAGGCTGTGATGCAGCAGGGCCAGGGTACGGATGAAGACCAGCGGTCTTTACAAGCGGATGATGTAGCGACTTATCGCATGGGAATGACCGGGCTGGATGAAATTGCCGGTACCGCTGATGATTACACTTTCAATATGGTCTACGGGGGAATTAAAGCCGATACCTCTGGCTGTGATATTGTAATCGAGTCTAAAACAACCGGCTTTGGTTCATGTGGTGTTAGTGGAGCGTTTTTACCAGCGCTAAATCATTTTGCTATCAGCCAGGCAACATTCAGTTATAACTCGAATTTGACTTTCTGGCATTTTAATCAGGTCCTAGACTGCACATTGGCCGTTGAGAACTTAAGCTTTTCTAATCTCACTCATAACGACAGTCAAAACCACGCGGCTTGCAGCAGTATTACCTATGGCCCGGCTTATCTTGTCGCTGCTGGCGGCGATGTAACCGCTACCGCACCATCAGTCACCTTAAACCCGGGCACCACCATCGAAGGGGTTTTTACCATCATCAGCACTACGCCCTGAAAACCAGGCTGAACAAGTTGGCTGCTGTTAGAATATCATTCTAATAGAAGATAGAAAACTGGCAAAAACATGAAAAAATCAGGTGCCTGGTTGGTACGGTATGCTCTTGAGCAAGTTGGTGTGAAATACACTTTTGGCATACCCGGAGTTCATAACACAGAGATTTATGATGAGCTGCATAAGTCTGAATCTATTCAGCCCATGTTAGTGACTCATGAGGGTGGCGGTGCATTTATGGCAGATGCCATCTCGCGTACCTCAAGCAGCATCGGAACATTGCTGATTGTGCCTGCTGCTGGAGTTACCCATGCATCTAGCGGTATAGGTGAGGCGTTTCTTGATGGGATTCCCATGCTGGTAATTTCCGGCGGCATCCACACCGAAAACGGTAAAACCTACCAACTGCATGAAATGGACCAGCATGCACTGCTGGCGCCGATCACTAAGAAAACCTTTAAAACCTTAAGCCATGAGGAGATAGTTCCCGCCATTTTTGCGGCATATGGCATTGCCAATGAAGGTGAGCCGGGTCCGGTGTTCGTTGAAGTGCCAGTGAATCTGCAATTGTTCCCAGGTGAAATTACTGAGCTCCCCGTGTTTTCTGCAGAAGAGCCGAAGACTGAACTCGACATGGAGGCCATTCAAAAAGCTGCTGAGGCGCTTTATGCCGCCGATCATCCGGGGCTGTTTGTGGGCTGGGGTGCGGTTGATGCTACTCAGGAAAGCATAAAAATTGCCGAGTTTTTAAATGCACCCGTATCAACAACCTTACAGGGCTTGAGCGCTTTTCCGGCCAACCACCCTCTGCATACCGGTATGAGTTTTGGCTATGCGGCAGTGCCGGCAGCCACCAATGCCTTTAAAAACTGTGACTGTATGCTTGCGGTGGCCACCCGTTTTAGTGAAATAGCCACCGCCAGTTATGGAGTGAACCCTCCCGAAAATCTTATCCATGTGGATATTAACCCCAAGGTATTTAATGCTAATTACCCAGCGGCTGTTACCATCGAGGGGGATGCCACAGCGGTATTAAAAGCACTCTATAAAGCGCTGCAGGCATTGGGTGAACCAAAAACAACAAATATCGGCTTGGCAGTAGCTATTGCCGCCGACAAACAGGCTTATCTACAGGAATGGTATAAGCACGACAGTAAGGGTCGGGTTAATCCCGGGCGGTTTTTTACCGAACTACGCAAGCAGCTCGATGATGATGCAATTATGGTTGCTGATGATGGCAATCACACATTTTTATGCGCGGAGCTGATGCCTATACATACATCTCGTGGTTTTATTTCACCAACGGATTTTAACTGCATGGGGTATTGCGCCCCTGCAGTAACAGCCGTAAAACTGGTCAACCCGGATAAGCAGGTGGTTGGGATTATCGGTGATGGTGCTTTTTTAATGACCTGTATGGAAACCCTGACGGCTTCGGTTAATGCGTTGGGAGGGGTGTATTTTATCTTCAGCGATGGTGAGCTATCACAAATTTCACAAGCTCAAGAGATTCCTTATAATCGCAAAACCTGCACGGTACTGCCCACTATAAAACTCAAGGGCATTAGCGATGCCACCGGTTGTGAGTTTATCCATATCGAAACAGACGCAGATTTAGCCAGTGGAATTCAGCAGGCGCTGGAGTTTGCCGCCGACAACCGTCCGGTGATTGTTGATGTAAATATTGACTACTCCAAGCGCACGCGCTTTACCAAGGGCATTGTAAAGAGTAATTTAGGGCGCTTTTCCGGCGCTAACAAAGCCCGTTTTATCGGTCGTGCAATACTTAGAAAGGTTACCGGCTAGCGGTTTCCTTTATAATGTAGGTTGTAATAATTATTTGTTGATAGGAACTACCTATTGGCAGCACATCAGGATACCAATGACTACTCAAGTAAAAAAACCACCCCTGCTTTTTTCTACAGGATTTATGTTTGCCGCCACCGCGCTGATTTCGTTGATTGTAGTGCCTTGGTATGGCTTTGCTCATGGTTATTCAGCAACCACTTGGGGAATATTTGGCCTTTTTTGGTTGCTAAATGGCCTTTCGATTACAGCGGGTTATCATCGTTTATGGGCGCATAGCACCTATAAGGCCCACCCTGTGTTGCGCTGGTTTTTAGCCATTTGGGGCGCACAAGCACTACAGAACAGTATTCTGGTATGGTCAGCGCAACATCGCCACCATCACAAATATGTCGATCAAAACGATAAAGACCCCTATTCGGCTGGAAAAGGTTTGTGGTATTCGCATATTGGCTGGATGCTGCGCGATTATCCTTCTGCTGAGACCGATTTCAAAAATGTTCCCGACCTCAAGCGCGATACCATCGTAATGTGGCAACATCGCTGGTATTGGCCGTTAACAGCCTTTATGAATATCGGCTTGCCCATACTCTTGGGCTGGGTATCAGGGGAGTTCTGGGGCGTGGTATTACTCGCGGGTGTATTCCGCCTGTTTGTTGCTCACCACCTGACTTTTTTGATCAATTCGCTGGCACATTTTTGGGGCAAGCAGACTTATACCGAAAAAAATAGTGCTAGAGATAGTTGGGTGCTGGCACTGCTGACCTGGGGTGAGGGCTATCATAATTTCCACCATATGTTCCAGAACGATTACCGCAATGGTATCCGCTGGTGGCAGTTTGACCTGACCAAGTGGTTTATCAATGTTTGTCGTATTAGCGGGCTGGCGTGGGGCTTGCGACGGGTACCGAAATTTCGGATTTTGCGAGCGCGTTTAAGTATGGACTTTGTGCGTGCCGAGCGTAAACTGCAAAATTCACAGCTGGAACAAAAATGGAAAACTCTGATTGAAAAAGAGTATCTGCAGTTTAAAAACACCATCCATGAATGGCAAGAGCTGCAAGCGGAACGGGCAAATGATGTGGGTGAAAAGTTGATCAACCGTTGGCACAAAACTGCCTTCCATACCCATGCTAAAGAGTTGGAATATCGTCTGAAAATGCAGCGGCGACGGATTGCCTTGCTGAGTATTACGCTGGGCAAATGAATACCAACCAGAGCAATGACCCGCTGCACGGAATCACCTTAGAACAAATCATCACAAAGCTAGTTGAGGTCTACGGCTGGGATGGCTTGGGTGAACGAATGAATATCCGCTGTTTTAACAACGATCCGTCAATCAAGTCCAGCCTGAAGTTTTTACGGAAAACCCCCTGGGCACGGCAAAAGGTTGAAGATTTGTTTGTCGCATCACTAAACTAAAAAAAATCCCGGCACAGTGGCCGGGGTTTCAAAGCTTCTTACTGATTAAACCTTTATTACATTTCTGACAGTAAGTCAGGGTTGGTAACAAGGTTTCTTACACCGTGTGCATGGTCTTCATCAAAGGTATTACCCTTACACCAATCGCCCACTGAGGCTACATTAACCTTGGCAACATCGGGACGAATGCTCCATGTTACCTGGAGTGGGGAGCCCTTTTCGTTGTGACCGGGGCCGGTAGTAGATCCAGCATACAAAATCGGAGTGCCGGTATTATTCGGGATATTACTTGCCTGATGCAGGCCATTGACCTCAGCGTGCGTGGCAAGCGTTCCGAAATCAAGCGCGTCACTATCATTAACCAGTACGAATACCTGAGTTTCTACACGAAGTTGTGGATTCATAATAGAGTCACTCAGGCATGCACCTAAAGTTGGTCCAGGTGCGATTTGTGCGCTTGAGTGAACATAATGAACTTCGATGGTATCACCGGAATTCAGGCCGCCATGTTTGCTAGGACAAGCTTCGTCCGCAGCAGGCTTAAGCTCGTCGTTGCTCAGTGTTCCACTGTACTTAAAGCCGCTTTGGAAGCCATGCCCATCACCATTGCCTGCATAACTGGTAAATTCACCACCACTATGTTCAGCATTTTTATGGAAATGGATGTTACATAAATTCATTTCGGTATGGGCAGGTGCTGGATTAAATGATCGTTGGTTATTACCGGCATGGGCATTAATGTCACGCGGAGATTGAGGACCAAAGCCTGCATCTGCAGTATTTTTTGCCAATGCTGCACGCTGTGCTGCTATAACTTCATCAGTCACCGGTCCGGCGTGAGATTCATGCTTGTCACCACCAGCAATTGCGCCGAATGGGATAAGTGCGGCCACTGCGCTGGCGATTAAAATGCTTTTACTTTTGTTCATGGTTTAACTCTCTCATTAAAGGACTGCTAATTCTAGCATGTCACGGCCACGATTTTAATCTGGTATGGTACCGCCGTCTACGCGGTGCTGCGGCTCTTGATGGAGATGCCGGTAATACAGTCTTCACCGGGCTTCACCGGGGCTATGAATTTAAGTAATAGTCGCGGGTCATGTTAACAATAGGGCGGGTATCATCAGGTCAGTGAAAAAATATTTTCAGCATAAGCAGGTTTAATGTGGGTGAATAAAGTAGTATTGTGGCTTGGTTGCATATTGAGGTAGTTGCTATGGGTTACTCTTTTTCTAGTGGTGTGCGGACATTCACACTAAATTTGGTATGGGTGGTTTTACTGTTGTTACAAACTGGTATGGCAAATGCTGGCTTGCCGTTAGAAAAAATTCAACTGCCGCCCGGCTTCGAAATAGAAATCTACGCCACTGATGTAGAAAATGCTCGACAGATGGTGCGCGGGGATAATGGTGTGCTGTTTGTTGGTTCCCGTCGGGCCGGTAATGTGTATGCATTGAGCGACACCAATGGCGATGGTGCTATCGACCAGCAGCTGACAATCGCCAAAGACCTGAAAATGCCTTCAGGCCTGGCTTTTCGCCAAGGTGACTTGTATGTGGGTGCAGTTGAAAGCATATTGCGCTTCCCCAAAATTGAATCACGATTGGATGCGCCGGTAAAAGAAGTGCTGAGTGAGGGTTTTCCTGATAAAACCCACCATGGTTGGAAGTATCTAGGCTTTGGCCCGGATGGCTGGCTGTATGTGCCGGTTGGTGCGCCCTGTAATATTTGTGATGATGCGGGTTTTGCCGAAATTCGACGGCTAAATATCGACACAGGCGAGATTCAGACCTACGCTAATGGCGTACGCAACTCGGTGGGAATGGACTGGCACCCAGCCAACGGGTCATTATGGTTTACCGACAACGGGCGCGATCATATGGGTGATGACATGCCTGCGGATGAACTCAATTTCGCACCAAAGTCGGGGCTGCACTTTGGGTATCCCTATTGTCATCAAGGTGATACATTGGACCCGGAATTTGGCAAAGGTAAAAGCTGTGCTAACTACCAAGTGCCGGCGCATAATTTGGGCGCGCATGTAGCCGCCTTGGGAATGAAGTTTTATACCGGCAAACAGTTTCCGGACGAGTATCAGCAGCGCCTTTTCATCGTTGAGCGTGGCTCGTGGAACCGCAGCAGTAAAGTGGGTTACCGCATTGTAATGGTTAAAGCGAGCGCTACGGGTGTAGTGACCGACTTTCAGGTTTTCGCCTCCGGTTGGCTGCAAGGTGAAGAGGCTTGGGGCCGCCTCAATGATGTGCTCGTCCTGCCAGATGGCAGTTTGTTAGTGAGCGATGATAAAGCCAATGTTATATATCGTATCTTCTATAATGGTGCAGACCAGTAGCTTGTGCAAAAACCAAAGCTGAATAAACTTCTCAGGCAGGGCTGAACTATGTGGCATGTTTTTTACGGCCTTGTTGTTGAACAAGCGCTTGATCCGCACTTTGTTTATGGTCGAGTAGCTGATGATTCGCTGAATTCCGTGTTTCGCTAGGGGTCAACACCGTGGATACTCTTCAAATTATTATCCTGGCATTGGTTCAGGGTTTAACAGAATTTTTGCCGGTATCGAGCTCGGCTCACCTGATTCTGGTTTCTCAATTATCCGGTTGGGAAGATGAAGGGCTGGCCCTAGATGTTGGAGCACACCTGGGTACCTTGATTTCAGTGGTGTTTTATTTTCGCAAGGATTTGTTGGCATTGGCCAACGCCTGGCTGAAACCGCAAAGCAGCACGGTTACAGAGCGCCGCCTAGCCTGGTTGATAATTATCGCTACTGTGCCGGCGCTGGCAATAGGCTGGATGGGCGCGAGCATGGTCGAGGCCCACTTGCGCAGCCTTGAGGTAATTGCCTGGGCAACCATTGGTTTTGGCCTGTTGTTATGGGTGGCAGACCGCTGGGGTGGTAATCAGCTTGAATTAAAGGATATCAACCGTTCTCAAGCTCTTCTAATCGGGCTTTCCCAGGCGTTGGCGTTAATTCCGGGAACCTCGCGGTCAGGTATAACAATTACTGCGGGTCGTTTTTTTGGCCTGTCCCGACAAACTGCAGCGCGGTTTTCATTTTTAATCTCAATTCCTATTATCGCCGCGGCGGGTAGTTATGGTGCACTACAGATATGGCATGGCGAAACGGCGACTTCGGCGCCAGATTTCATGCTTGCTGTAGTTGTATCCGCCATCGCCGGTTTTGCCTGTATCTGGGCATTTCTGCGGCTTCTCGATAAAGTCGGGATGCTGCCTTTTGTTATATATCGACTCGTTCTTGGCGTAATTTTGTTAAGTATTATTTAATTAAACCAGAGTATTATCTGCGATAATTTTAAAAATTCCTTACTAGTACGGCAATAAGAAGTTCGTCATGCTGGGCTACGACCCGGCACCTCATAACCCACAGTAGAATTACCAATGAACCCGTCGCGCTAGCCGCGAAGGCGGATCAATAATTTATCGCCAAACTCCTTCACGCGCAATAATGGTGCATATAAAGCATCAGCATGTACTATAATGGCGCATAGGCTCCCGCGGGTGCAGGTGAAAATGTTGATGGGTATTTAAAAACCTTTAATTCATGTTTATTTGTTGATAAAAGGGTTTATATGCTGACTATTATCGAAATTAGTTGAGCCGGCTGACGAATTGTTAATTGCCCTTATTGGCATGGTTTCTGCATTGTTATAAAGGAATATATACGGTAACCGAAAGTTTCGATCCGTAAGGGTCAAACAATACAGATTATCCAGCTAACAGGAGAAAAGACATCATGGGCGTTAAAAAACTGCTTAAAACAATTGAAACAGAAAATATCAAATTTGTAGACCTTAGGTTTTGCGACACCATTGGTAAAGAACAGCATGTAAGTCTGCCGGTCAGTGCGGTGGATGAAGACTTGTTTGAAGAAGGCAAAATGTTTGATGGTTCCTCCATTGCTGGCTGGAAAGGTATTGATGAATCTGACATGGTTCTGATGCCGGATGTTTCAACCGCAGTGTTAGACCCGTTTACTGAACACCCAACCCTGATTATTCGCTGTGATGTGCTTGAGCCAAACACCATGGAAGGCTACGACCGCTGCCCGCGCTCCTTGGCAAAACGCGCAGAGGCGTATTTACAAACTACAGGGCTTGCAGATACCGCATTTTTTGGGCCGGAGCCTGAGTTTTTCGTCTTCGACCATGTGAGTTGGACCGATGAAATGCGCGGCGCTTCATATTCAATAGACTCTGAAGAAGCGGCCTGGAATACCGGTGCCGAGTATGGCGGTAGTAATACCGGCCATCGTCCAGGAGTTAAGGGTGGTTATTTTCCAGTCCCGCCAGTGGATTCCCTGCATGATATGCGCGCGACCATGTGTGAAGTTATGGAAGATATGGGGATTGAAGTTGAAGTTCATCATCACGAAGTGGGTACTGCAGGGCAGTGTGAAATTGGTACCCGTTTTAATACCCTAACGCAGAAAGCAGACGAGCTGCTGACCATGAAGTATGTGATTCATAATGTCGCCCATGCCAACGGTAAAACCGCAACATTTATGCCAAAACCGTTAGTAGGGGATAATGGCAACGGTATGCATGTGCATCAATCACTGTTTAAAGATGGTAACAACTTATTCAATGGCGACGGTTATGCTGGCTTGTCAGATGATGCCCTGTTCTATATTGGCGGCATCTTCAAACACGCCAAGGCCTTAAACGCCTTTGCCAACGCCTCCACCAATAGTTATAAACGCCTGGTGCCAGGCTATGAAGCGCCAGTTATGCTGGCCTATTCTGCGCGCAATCGTTCTGCGTCTTGCCGAATCCCTTTTGTCAGCAATCCAAAAGGTCGGCGGGTTGAGATTCGTTTTGGCGACCCCACTGGAAATGGCTATTTGATGTTTGCTGCAATGCTGATGGCCGGGTTGGACGGGATAAAAAACCGCATTCACCCCGGTGAGCCGATGGATAAAGACTTGTATGACTTGCCACCTGAAGAAGCCGCCAATATTCCAACCGTTTGTCATAGCCTTGATCAGGCACTAGATGCGCTCAACGCCGACCGTGATTTCCTCACTGCTGGCGGGGTTTTTAGTAATGCAATGATCGATGCATATATTAACTTGAAGATGGGTGAAGTTAGCCGCTTGCGCATGGCTACCCACCCGGTTGAATTTGATATGTATTACTCCCTCTAGTTTCAGTAGGCATTCGTGCCGATCTGTAACTAGGGTGTAAAACAGCTGTTATTCATCGACCCGGCATGCCCAGGTTGAAGCCTTTTACTGGCTTGGTGATACTATAGCTATGTAGTTCCTGTAATCAGATCGTGCCAGGGCACGAAATGGAGGTAGTAATGAAAGGATTTATCAGTACAAGTAGTATTTTATTGACGCTGGCGATACTCAGCCTCAGCGCAAGTATTGTGGCAGGGGAGTTCTATAAGGTCGTCAAAGCCGACGGCTCGATAGAGTATACCCAAACTCCGCCGGCGCAAAACGCCAAACCGGTGGATTTGCCGGGCTTGAGTGTTATCAGTCCTGAGGCAAAACTCACAGGCTATAACAGTAAAAACGAAGATGATGTTGATGAGCCCGATGTCGTAAAAAGAAATTACCGTGGTTTGTCAATTTCCAGCCCGGCTGATGATGAAAGCATTTGGGGCTCTGGTGGCAAGGTAATGATCCAGGTTAATCTCCCAGGTGCTCTAGCTCCCGGAGACCGTTTACAGGTCAGTGTAGATGGGGAAGTGCAGTCAATAATGGCAGGCACTGCCTTGGTTCTGAGCAATGTAGATCGCGGCGAACACAGCCTACAGGCGAGAATTATCAACAGCAAAGGTCGGGTAATGGCCAGTAGCCCGGTAACCCGTTTTCACATGAAGCAAGTCCAGGCTGTTGCAGTACCCGGGAGACGGCCACGCGGTGGCTGAGCTTTTTTCCATCAATGCCTCTGGGCCTGCGGTAGCTCATTCGCACTTATCTGATGATGTTTTCGATAAGCTTTCATTGCCGTTATTGTTGTTAAGTGCCGCTGGGAAAATTATCGATGCAAACCCGGTTGCAGAAGAGTTGTTTTGCCGCAGCCGTAAGCGCTTAAAGGGTTGTGTGTTACCAGAAGTCTTAATCCGCAGTGCAGAAATTGGACCGCAAATAGAGAAAGTAGCTAATAGCGGTCAAATGGTGCTAATGCGGGGGCAGGAGTTGGTGCTGGCCGACGGCAGGGAATTTATAGCTGACTGCTGGCTAAGACCGATGAATGCTGCAGGTGATATGCTGCTGGAACTACATGCGGAGGCAGACCGGCAATTACTTACCCGTGCTGCCCGTCAAACAATACAAACGGAATCATTGGCGTTGTTGCGGCGCACCCTCTGCCACGAAGTTCGTAACCCGCTTGGCGGTATGCGTGGTGCCGCCCAGTTGCTGGCAGCGGAACTAACTGCCGCCGAAATGGATACAGAATTAGTAGCTTGTGCAGAATTGATAATTCGTGAGGTTGATCGCTTGAACCTTTTGGTCGAGCAATTAGGCCAGCAGGATATGCAGCTGCAGATTGATTCCGTTAGGCTCCCACAGGTGATTGAAAACGCCTGGCAGTTGTTACGCCACGAGTTATCTGCTCCACCTGAACTGGCGTTGAGTTTTGACCCTTCTATTCCCTTGCTCAATGGCAATGCAGATGCCCTACAGCAATTATTTCTCAATTTATTGGCGAATGCCGTACAGGCCGGAGCCGGAAAGGTTACGCTGACAACACGCATCCGACACAACTACCCCTGTCACGGTGTTCGCTATGCAACTGTAGTCAGTATTACCGTTATAGATGATGGTTCTGGGGTCCCAGGTGAAATAGAAGCCGATATGTTTACCCCGCTAGTTTCGGGTCAAAAGTCAGACAAAAAAACCGGCAGTAATCACGGTTTAGGGCTAGCCGTTGCCCAGCAAATAGCCCAGCAGCATACGGGCGAACTGGTCTATAAGCGATTAGCGCAAGGTAGTAAATTTGAACTACTGCTACCCATCATCCCGACTGAATCAATAAACTTAGTAAATGCCTAGCGTGGATATAATCTGGGTTGTTGATGATGATCCATCAATTCGCTTTGTATTGCGAAAAGCTTTGAATGCCGCTGGATTTCAGGTCGAAGTTTTTGAAAATCTTCAGCAGATTCGAGAGCGTTTAAAGCGCGACCAACCCGCTTTGCTTATTTCCGACCTACGCTTGCCGGACGGTGATGGTTTTGAACTACTAGAACAATTCCAGACTGAAAGTCATGACATTCCCGTAATAATTATTACCGCATATTCCGACCTGGATCAGGCAGTGGGTGCATTTCAGCGCGGGGCATTTGAATATATATCAAAACCTTTCGATCTTGAAAAAGTGATTGAGACGGTAAACTTAGCGCTGGTCGATCGAAAAAGCACAGCACCACAGCTAAGCAAGACAGAAACCGATACTGATCGGGTGATTGGTGAGGCTCCTGCAATGCAGGAAGTTTTCCGCACTATCGGCAGGTTATCGCGCACCGATATCAGTGTATTGCTCACCGGGGAAACCGGCACGGGCAAAGAGTTAATCGCCCTCGCATTGCACCAGCATAGCCCGCGCGCAGACAAACCCTATGTGGCCATTAATACCGCAGCGATTCCGGCAGACCTGCTTGAATCTGAGCTTTTCGGTCACGAAAGGGGTGCGTTTACTGGTGCCGTTGAACGCCGAACAGGCCGTTTCGAGCAGGCGCGTGGCGGCACTTTGTTTCTGGATGAAATTGGCGATATGCCCATCAGTCTGCAGGCGCGTTTATTGCGCGTGCTCGCCGAGGGGGATTATTACCGCGTGGGTGGTCGTGATCTACTCAAGGCCGATGTGCGAATTATTGCTGCAACTCATCAGGATATGGCTGCCAAAGTGGCCGATGGTAGTTTTCGGGAAGACCTTTATCACCGCCTTAATGTTATACAAATTCAGTTGCCGCCATTGCGTGAACGCCGGCAAGATATCCCAGCATTTTGTGAACTATTTTTGTCTCGCTATGCCAAGGAAATGCTTCTAGAGAGGAAAACGATTACTTCGGAAGCCCTGCAAATTTTAGAATCTCTGCCCTGGCCGGGGAATGTCCGACAACTGCAGAATTTGTGTCGTCAACTATGTGTAATGGCCCCCGCCGAGCAGATTTACCCGCAAGACTTACCGACTGAAATATGCGAGGGTAACAATTTTACTGGGCAGGAGAAAAGTTCGGCCGAGTGGACCGACGCCCTTCGGCACTGGGCAATGCAGGAGCTTTTAGCAGAACGAACCGGTCTGCTGAAGTCCGCAGGTCGCGCCATGGAAGCTGAATTGATCGACCTTGCTTTAGAACAAAGCAAGCAGCAGCGCAAAGAAGCTGCAAGGTTGTTAGGCTGCTCACGAAATACCCTGACTCGGAAAATTCAGGCGTTAAAGATATAGTTTCAGACGGAAGAGGGGGCGGTATTGATAAATTTAATCAACCTGCAGCCAAAAAGTCACCGGCCCGTCATTTATCAGTTGCACCTGCATATCAGCGCCGAACACGCCACACTGAACTTTGTTATAACGCCTGCCAACTTCTATCGCAAACTGCTCAAACAGCTGTTTTCCCAGTACCGGAGGTGCTGCCGATGAAAAGCTCGGGCGTTTACCTTTGTTGGTGTTTGCGGCCAAGGTAAATTGCGGTACCAGAATTAAGTCACCATTAATCTGGCGTATATCAAGGTTCATTTTTTCATCCACATCCGCAAAAACTCTATAACTAAGCAAGCGCTCGGCCAGGCGTAGCAGCTGGGATTCAGTATCATTTTTTTCAATCCCCACCAGCACCAGCAAGCCCTGCTTAATAGCAGCAACTGTATCCCCCTCGATCACCACGCTGGCTTGGGTAACTCGTTGTAATAATGCAATCATAGTGATTTAATCTCGTTCCTATCTGCAGCCCAGTGTAAACTGTTGGGGATATATTTACACATTGGTTTTTATGCGCGCATTCACCTGGTTTTTACGCTTTATCTCCTGGTTTCCCCTGCCGGTAATCCATCTTATGGCTTGGCCTGCTGGCCAGTTGCTGCGTTTGTCGAAGCGCCATCGCGAGGTCAGTCGAAAAAATCTATCCATGTGTTTACCTGAGCAGTCCGATACTGCGCGCGAACAATTGGTTAAATCTTCTCTAAACGAATTTGCTAAATCAATTTTTGAGACAGGCGCCAACTGGTATTGGCCGGTTGATAAAATCACTTCCAAAGTTAGAAAAGTACACGGTATGGAGCTGGTCGATGAAGCCAAAAAAGCCGGCAAGGGTCTGATTCTTGCCGCCCCGCATTGCGGCGCATGGGAATGGGCCGCATGCTATTTGCCACTACTGTTTCCCGATGAAGTTATCTTCCTGTACAAACCATCCGGTAACCCGGTGCTTGATAAACTAATCTATGAAAAACGCCAACGGGGTGGTGGGCAACCGGTACCAGCTAATACCCGTGGATTACGCAGCCTGTTAAAGGGCTTAAGAAGCGAAAAAGTCGTTGCCGTATTGCCCGACCAGCAACCCCGCAAAGGCGATGGTGCTTTCGCACCTTTCTACGGCGTACCGGCCCTGACCCAGACGCTGATCCCCAACCTGGTGCAGCGCACTGGGGCAAGAGTGGTTTTTGTAGTGATGAGTCGCCTACCGCGTGGCAAAGGTTTCGAGTTACATTTTTTGCCCGCTGATGAGGCTATCTATTCAGCCGACCAGCCAACTGCCTTAGCAGCCCTCAACCACGGTGTAGAAAACTGCATAGCCGTGGACCCCAAACAATACCTCTGGGCCTACAAACGCTTTGGGCTACGGCCTAATAACGAGCCGAGGTTTTATTAATCAACAAATACCTTATGTCGTAAACAGGGTATCTTTTTGAGAAAGGATGGGGCCTGTCCCCGCGAAAAAACTGGGGCAACTAAAGCCAATTTTGACAAGGTATTTAACCAATAACGATATAAGTGGTTATGCGATCTATCCACAAACAAGGCATTTATCACAGCGGGTAAGGAGTCTGGTGGATTTTCTGGCGCAATATTTTGGAGAAACGCCCTACTGGAAAATTGAGCTTTCATAATTCTCATAACCTATTGATATTAATAGCTTAAATACTATACCTTCTAATTTAATCCCCCCAAGGCCTAGGCATTAGAGCCTCTATACCTAAAACTTCTTCTTGACTCATTCATTGAGTGTATGTAGTGTACTAGTACATCTGGTACACTAATAAAAGCAGGACTATGTCTAAAACTACTGCATTAGCCATTCAAATAGCCACCGGGGACACCCGGCCTATTTTTCGACAAATCGTTGATGGGATCCGCAAGGAAATTGCCATCGGTAATATTGCCCATGAGAGTAAATTGCCCAGTGTTCGGGCCTTAGCGATGCAACTTGGCATTAACGCCAATACCGTTGCCAAAGCTTACACCGAGTTGACCAGTCAGGGGCTTTTAGAATCACGTAAAGGTCTTGGGGTTTTTGTCACAGAACCTAAGCAGCTGCTGAGTAAAGCTGAGCAGGAAAAGCGCCTGAAAGACGCAAGTCAAAGGTTCATCAACGAGGTCCTGTATTTAGATTACAGTCCCGATCAAGCGGTTCAGTATTTGCTGAATGAAATGCACAAAATGAACAACAGAAATTAGAGAAAATATTATGACTGATTACATTATTGAAGCCAAAGGCTTGACGAAACGATACGGTAAAAAACTGGCCTTAAATAACTTTAACCTGCAGATCCCTTTTGGTGGTATTCATGCCCTGATTGGCGCTAATGGCGCCGGAAAGTCCACCCTCTTTAGAATTTTACTTGGCTTTGAATCACCCACTGTGGGTGAAACTGCTGTTCTGGGTATGAATAGCGAACAGCTATCACCTGAGATGCGTGGCCGCCTTGGCTATGTCAATGAAGAACATAGCCTGCCAACCTGGATGACAGCTGGTGAAGTTACTAAGATGCAACGAAACCTTTATCCAAATTGGAATCAGAAAGTATATGAGGCAGTGTTAGGCAACTTCGATGTTGAGCCAACTCAGAAAGTGGCTGAACTCTCTAGAGGCGAGAGAGCGGGGCTAAATCTCTCCATGGCTCTTGCTCAATCACCGGAATTGTTAATTTTAGATGAACCTACACTCGGCCTTGATGTTGTCGCTAAGCAGGCATTCCTTGAAGCCCTGATGCATACAGAAACAGAAACCAACACCACCATTATTTATTGCTCTCATCAGATGGAAGAGATTGAACGAGTCGCTGAAAACTTGATCATCATTGAAAATGGCAGAGTAATTTACACGGCAAGTCCTGATGACTTTTGTGAGCGCATTAGTTATTGGATCTGTGACTTCGACGAAGGCGTGCCTGAGCTTAGCAGTATTCCAGGCATATTATCTTTGAAGAAAATTGAACAGCAGTATCACCTGATGACAGTCGATCAACAAGCTGAAGAATTCAAAGAATATCTCCTCTCAGTCGGGGCAGAAAACCCTGTTCAGGCTCCAGTAAACTTAGATAAGGCGATCAATTCTGTACTCGCTAAAAATCACAAATCTCCTACCGAATTAGTCTGAGGAAATACTGATGATTGATTTATTTAAAAGCGAGTTTTCTCGATATAAATATGCAGCTCTGGCATTTTATCTGGTGCAGGTTTTAGTTTGGGTATTAGTGTCCAGAATTTCGTTCATCCTGTCACCGGGAGTTAACAAATACCTCATAATAACGCTTGCAGTAATCATCCCCGGCTTTCTGTTTGGTGTGTTGTCCATGGGCTTGCATAGCCGTAAAAATAATTGGGCCTATCTATTACACCGTCCACTGTCGAAACACAAAATTCACCTCGCCCTGACAGCCTCTGCGGTGAGTTTATTATTTATCGGCTTTGTTCTGCCGTTGCTGTCAGTGGTTTTTGCGTTGGATGTCTTTACCAACAATGTTGTGGATGTTCGTCATTATCTGTTCAGTGCCCATATGTTCGCTCTAGTAAGCATTACCTACTTTATTGGTTGCTTTTTAATTCTGACACCCTCAAAACTGAGCATCTTAGCCATCTGGATAATCAGTTATTTGATAGTGCCAAACCTTGGTGTAGCATCCTTAGATCTTGCCCTCGATCTGGTCTTTGCAACAATGCTGTTTTTAGTGGTAAGAGGTTCATTTAACGTCAATATCGCTGAGTTTGCTTCTGGTAAAATGACCATCATTATCTCAGCCTTGATCCTGCAACCCGCAATTTTATTCATCTTATTGATATCTCAGGCTCTGTACTACCACCTGCCCTTAATCGCTATGGGAAACCATCCCGGTACTAATACTGAGAGCGACTTTTACCGTGGGTTTTATAATGCAAAAAGCATGGATGCCTTTGCCCAAGTGATTTCTGCCTCAGATTATGCTGATAAAAAAAGCTTACTCAGACAACTAACTCTATCTGAGTTTGACTCTATACCAAGAACCAGCTTTCCACTTGCTCATAAAGGTCAATTGTTCATTAAAGATTCGAGCTTTGCGATTATAAATAAAACTGATAATGAAATGTGGGTATTTTCCCATGACAAAATGATTTTTGAAGGCCGAAACATTGCCTCTGGCATAGCTGTGGGCAGCCTCACTGCTCAAGGTTTTAAATCTTTGGATGCAGTGCTTACTCAGGCTGACTTATTTAAAGCTGTTCCGCTTTCCTTAGAAGGTCGCACCATTATTTTTCCTGATCAGATTTATCGCATCGATTTTGAACAGCAACTTTTCGTTTTAAAACATCAGCTCACTAAGGGTGAATTTTATCAGTCGCCTGTTAAATATGCCTTTGAACGAGTGCTACTGAGTACCAATAAGGCGCTGCATGTCATCGACCAAATTGATTATGACGATCCTGACCTGCAGGTAAAGACTGAAAATGTTGTTCCTCACCCTATCTCTACTAATCGAGATTTCACCATTGAGTTAACGGAGTTGTTAGATGGGTTTCTAATCCTCTACGCCAGTCAACATTATCATGGATTTAATATGCCCGGCGCAGCCATTAAATATCTGCAGCATGATGGCAATACCGACTTCCTGGGCAGCATTGAATTCCCTGACAGCCATCTGCCAGCATTAATTGAACATCAGCCTTTTATGTTCTCACCGCTTACCATGAACCTAGTCAATGGCAGCTTAAATTCGGTGGCTAAATTTAATGAGAATCCACCTGCAGAATTTCGTTATTTTTGGCAACAACGCTATGACATTACTGTTGTTCTATTCGCTTTGATTGGTTCACTTTTATCCGCTGTTATAACGTTTTTATTGGCTTCAAAAATGCCCCTGAGCAAGTCTAATCGATGGACTTGGACGCTGCTGAATCTGCTGCTGTCGATACCGGGCTTAGTTTCATTTCTGATTCTCAATTCACAATCCAAAAAGGGTGATATCTAATGTTTGATCTGTTTAAAAATGAATATAAACGATATCAAAAACCTGCTTTGGTAATGATGATTGTGCAATTGGCCATCTGGGGCTTTATCTATACCCAGAAGCCTATTTTAGCAAACCATCAACTTCAATCAGGTTTGATGAATCTATTTATGATTCTCAGCGGCTTGTTATTTGGTGTATTACAAATGGCTTTGCACCGCCGTAAAAACAACTGGGCTTACCTACTGCATAGGCCGATTAGTCCGGCTAAAATACACCTTGCCCTGATAAGTGCAGCTGCAGTTTTGATGTTGATTGCCGTAGTTCTACCCTTCTTAATGGTTTTGATGATACTCGATCTGTTTACCTCTGATCCGGTAGAGTTACGCCACTACTTGTATCTACTGCACATGATAGGCCTGACCTTTAGTTGTTATTTAATTGGAACCTATACGGTATTGAGTCCCAATAAAGGCGCCCTTCTCACTTTTGGTCTAGTGTTTTTAATGGTCAATGGTAGCCATAGCTCAGCGCTGTTGACCTTAATGACGGACTTGGTTATTACTGTTATTACATTTTATTTGTCAAAAAAATCCTTCAAGATCAATCTCAGTAGTCACTTTAAGCAGAAAACTACTATTTTTATCGCCGCTTTGGTGCTGCAACCTGCACTGGCCTTTGTGATCTTTTTATCTCAGAGCATTTACTATCATCTTCCAATGATGTTGCTCGATAAACATCCGGATCAATATACTCAACAACAAAATTTGGGCTATTACAGTGTTCTGTGGCATATGGAAAACCATCAAAGGGTAAAAATGATCCTAGAGGGTTCTGATTACCCTGATGTGGCCCAATTAATTGAGCAGGTCAAGCTTGCTTCGTCTGATGCTATCAATGGAAGACTTACCTTGGCAGCCGTTCGCGGTGAACTGTTTTATAAAGATAGAAGTTATGCGTTGGATGATGAAGCCAATAACAAGCAATGGATTTTTTCCCACAATAAGATGCTATTCGAAGGACGAGACAGCAACAGTGGAGATCTTGTGGGCTTCTTAGGTAAGTCAGGATTTTTCAATGCCGATATATCTCCCACTGATGAGGATCGATTCGAGGTCATTCCCAAACTCACCTCTAACCAGTATGTACAGTCGAGTAATACCCTTTATGGGCTGGATTTTGATCAACAACTGATGGAAGTCAAACATCAGTTACCTGAGGGTGAAACCTATCAAAGTGCTGTGCTTTTTAATCGAGATACGGCGGTGATAATCCTGTTCAGCGACAAGGCTTTATATTTCTTTGACCCCGATGAATTTAGCGAAGAGAATATCTACACTAAGGCGACCAATAGAGTAGTTCATCCAATTACGCTGGGTAATGATACACAGATCCACTACAGCAAGCTTATCGATGGTTACCTAGTTGAATATAGACGCAGTCAGGTGTTTGGTTATGAAAAACCACTGGTGAAATTAATTTATGCCAAGCACAATGGCCAGAATAACCTTATCGGTGAGATGTCATTTATAGATTATCGTCCATTGCCAAAACTGGTCACTGACAGTAATTTCTGGATCTCCCCAATTATTGACAGTTATGTGTTCAGTTTTATTCAAGGACTCTATAATCCCAAGGATGGACGCTACGTAACTCTGGATAATATAGGCGAACAGGGTTACGGCAAAGAGACCTACTTAATAGCGATATTGCTGGCAATGTTATCAGCGATAACAACTTTCTTCATTGCCTCCAGACTTCCCATGAATAAATCCACCAGAGTATTTTGGGTTCTGTTAAACCTGATCTTCAGCATTCCAGGTCTACTGTGCTTCTTGTTGATGAACCCTTGGCGAGACTACCTCTTTTATCGTTATCAGAAGCCGTTACCATCCTAAATTTTATTACCATTAATTACTGAGAATTTCTTATGAGTATTTACTCAGCCTGGATCAGAGGTTTAGTCCTCTGTACCCTGATGTTTCCGCTGACTACAGCCACAGCGACAGAAGCCAATACCACTGATCAGGCCACAGATAAAGCACTGCGACAAGCCATTGTTTACAGTCAAAACCTGTCAGTCGCGCCACTACTTGATCGCGAACTTATTTCGCGAAATAGTAAAGTGTATTTAGTGCGCTTGTCCCCCAATGGAAAGACCCTTGTGTTTCTGAAAAAAGAAGGTCAAGGTAACACCAAACTTGCATCACTCTGGCTCTATAAACTGAAGACTAAGCAATTTAAAAAACTCTTCACATTCCGAGAGATCAGTGAGATTGTTTGGTCGAGCAGTAGTCAAAGTATTTTCATGGCTGTGCCAGAGGGCATTGCAGTGAGTCGTCTTGATGCAAATCCTAGCCCCTATATTTTGAAAAAATTAGACCCTAAACTCAAAGAAAAATGGCTTGATGTTGAAGATAGTTTTCCCGATAGCCTGGTGGTACAGATCTGGGATAGAAAGCAGCAACAATTTATCATTCAAAGAGTTGAGGTTAATGGTACCACCAAGGAGTTGTACAGAGACGAAAATGAACTGCGAAATTTCACCACAGATTTTGCGGGTAATGCATCGATAGCAGCAAGCAGAAATCGTTCCAAAGACACTCGCGGCGAGAAATTTATTTATGATCTCTCCGGCGCTAATAAGAAACATATCTGGACTTGCCAGTGGGATGATAATTGCCGTGCTTTTTACTTTGATAAAACCAATCAACGCCTGTTATTAAGAACTAATCAAAATGCTGATTTAGCGCGGATGGCCTGGGCTGATCTCAAGACCAAACGACTGCATACAATTCACTCTGATCCATTAGCTGTCGCTGATATAGAAGCTGTATCCTTGGCTGTTAGTCCTCTGGATAATACAATCAAGCCGCTGCTATTTTCTTATTATGGTGATAGACAGCTCCACTATGGTGCTTCTCTGGATATCCTGCAACATATTGATAATATAAACAACGCTGTTGCCAGCGACTATCTAATCTTAAAACCACCACTTACTGGTGATATTGGTAATTCGCCCTGGCTTATTCATGACCGCTCGCCTTTAAAAAGACGCAGTCACTTTTATCTTTACCATCCTAAAACAGCTACCCTGAATCGGCCTTTGGAAGGTTTTATAGCTGAAGCCGATGCTGATATAAATATCATCAGGGACGAGTATATTGCCCCCAGTTATGCTATTCATTACAAGAGCAGTGATGGATTTAATCTACAAGGATATGTGACTTTTCCTAGCGGCATCGATCTTACCAAGGCTCCTCTAGTGGTGAAAGTTCATGGAGGCCCATTTAGTCGAGTTAAAAATATTTATGACAGCGTCACCCAACTGCTAGCGAATCGAGGCTATATTGTCTTTCAGCCAAACTTCAGAGCCTCAACGGGATTTGGAAAGGCTTATCAGTTAGGCGTGCTACGAGATTTTGGTGATGGCCGAATTCAACAAGATATCATTGATGGTACAGACTATTTGCTGCGTCAGGGATTAGGGGATCGTAAAAAGCTAGGGATAGTAGGTCATTCTTTCGGTGGCTTCTCAGTGCTTGGGGCACTGGCATTTACACCCGAATTATTTCAAGTTGGATTTGCCGGGGCACCACCTGACGATATAGGTCGGTCGGTCAGATTTTACAAACGGTTTATTAAAAAACAACGGCGTGAATTGGACGAGTATTTCTTCAAAAGGGTAATCGTTGATTGGAATAATAAAACAGCCCTCGCTGAAAATACTAGAAAATCGCCGGCTGCTAATGCCCACAAAATTAACAAACCCCTGGTTATCTGGGCGGGGAAAAATGATGATCGAGTTTTCGCTGTGGATGTAAAAAATTATGCTCTCAGGATTGAAGCTATGGAAAAGAAGGTGAGTCTATTTGTTGATCCGAAAGCCAAGCATTCACCCTCATCGAAGATTGGTTTTCTTGCCTATCAGTACTTGATGGAGAAAGTTCTTGCTGATCATCTTGGTGGAAATCTACAGAAGCTTGAGCCAAAAAAAGATAAGCAACTTATTCGCTATCTTAAAAAGAATATGTTGATTGACCATAACGGAGTTACTCCTGGTCTAAAATAGGGGTCAGCTTGAATCTCCCCCAATAAAACGGACTCAGTAATTACGCTACATATTTATTTCAAATCACCCAATCCATGTAACGCTACCCGGCTTTACATTTTTAGTGTAACGAGAAATAAGTCGTCGTTGTATATCCATAATAGCGGTGGTCTCATTAATTGAATAAAGTTGAATACACTCAAGGTGGCAAAACAATAGAAATAGTGACGATAAAATGGCCTCGCTATATTGGGTTTATCCTGATCGTTTAGAAAATAGTATTAATGTGCCCTCACTTCTTAATAAGATTTTAAGAAACAGCCGTTTGCCCTATTCATCCTCACCAGACGGTAATACCCAGTCTGATCGTGGGAAATGGCAGGTATAGCCATGAGGCAGTTGTTCAAGGTAATCTTGATGTTCTGGCTCAGCCTCCCAAAAATCGCTTGCAGGCTCCAGCTCCGTGACCACCCGCCCGGGCCATAAACCAGAGTTATTCACATCCTCAAAGGTGCGCAAAGCCACCAAACGTTGCTCATCAGACACATAATAAATAGCTGAACGGTAGGAGGCTCCGCGATCATTGCCTTGTTGGTTCTCAGTGCTTGGGTCGTGGATTTGAAAGAAGAACTCGAGGATTTTCCGGTAACTGGTGAGATTGTTGTCAAATAGAATCTCGATCGCCTCTGCGTGGCGGCCATGGTTACGATAAGTTGCATTGGGCACCTCACCCCCCGTATAACCAACACGGGTTGAGTTTACACCGGAAAGTTTTCGAATAAGATCCTGCATACCCCAAAAACAGCCCCCTGCTAATACCGCACGCTCGATTGCCATTATGATATATCCTCTACTTGATCCAGATAAGCGCCATACCCCTGGCCTTGCATTTCTTCCCGGTGAATAAACCGTAAGGACGCTGAGTTAATACAATAGCGAAGGCCTCCTGCGTCTACTGGGCCGTCGTTAAATACATGACCCAAATGGCTGTCGCCATAGCTTGAGCGTACCTCAGTGCGGATCATGCCGTGAGAGCCGTCCTTAAGTTCATTGACGTTGGCGGGCTCGATGGGCTTGGTAAAACTCGGCCAGCCGCAGCCAGAGTCGAATTTGTCGGATGAAGCGAACAACGGCTCACCCGAAACAATATCGACATAAATACCCGGTTCTGTGTTATCCAGGTGCTCACCCGTACCTGCTTGTTCGGTACCACTTTGTTGTGTGATCCGGAATTGATTTTTAGTTAGCGCGGCAATGGCCTCAGCAGATTTTTTGTATGTAGTCATAACTTACCTCTTTTTTGGGTGCTAGAGTAGATGGGTCTCTTCAATATTCAAATATTATGATGACCATTAACAGTATTCAAGCCATTTTTTCTGCGCCATTAATTTCGATCAATTCACTCGCTTTGGAAAGGTATAAATCATTCATGGTCTATTGCAAATAGGATACTCCTCTCAAAAAAGAATGCTCGGTTATTCTTCCACCTCTACTCCCCGCCAAAAGGCCAGATACCCTTTTATTTCTCGTGCGACGGTAAAGGGCTCTGGGTAATACCAGGCTGCGTCTGTGTTGACTGTTTCATCAACCACAATCGACCAATAAATGAGCCTTGCCTTTCTATGGGCAGTTTGAAGTATGCTCACTGGCTCGCAAGAACTGATGACTCACCGAATCCGATGGGAAATAATGATTCTCTTCTATGACTATTGTTTTATCTGATTCTGCAATCAAAGTATTATTCCAAGTCGCTTTCATCATCGTCTCTTATTCACCAGATTCGGCACTCTCCGCTAATACGAACACAATCATTCTTCAGGGCGGTTGTTAGAACACCGGGAGAAAATGAACGCTGCTGCCAGTGCTGTTCGGCGGCATCGTTAATGCTGGTACCATTCAGTCCTCGGGTTTCTTGGGTTTTGGGTTTCAGACGGCTGCAATTGTAACGGGACAACAGCACATTTGACTGCGTATTCAATATTGGTCATAATGAATACCGTTGCTAAAGCTTGATGCTGGGAGTTACTCAATGGCTCGTACTACAATGACGGTTCGACTTAGCGGTGCACTTAACGACTTTGTGGCTGCAA
>QIKG01000195.1 GCA_003232965.1 Oceanospirillales bacterium | reverse complement strand
TGGCGAGGGCGCCTAAGAGAAATGCCACTCGCCATGAACGGTCACCACGAGCGGCGGTAACCACCCCGGCAGCGATTCCTGAAGCGCCTGCTATCCTGCCAAAACTCAGCATTAATAAGGTAGCAGCAAGCCCGATGAGGGCACCACCTAAAATAGCGGAAAACGGGGTAAATTCTGTCATTTGGCTTTTACTGATTGCAGTAATCCGGCAATATCCAAATTAAAGGGTATTTTCAGATAGGTAGCACCATTGGCTGCGGCAGCCGGGGCTTCGCCAGCACGAATATTCACCTGTAATGAAGGCCAAATTAGTTTAGGCATACCCAGTTGGGCATCGCGCTTTTCGCGCATAGCGATGAAGGCATCCCGGCTAATACCAGCGTGGGCGTGTTTATTGGTTACGCGGGAAATAGCAACGGTAGTAACAAATTCCGGCCCGCGACTCTGTGGCGGGTAGTCATGGCACATATACAGCTTGGTTTCCGGCGGAAGGGCGTGGATGCGCTGGATGGAATCAAACAGAGTGCCGGCACTGCCGCCGGGAAAATCACAACGCGCTGAACCGTAGTCCGGCATAAACAAGGTGTCACCAATAAAAGCATTGCCCGCAAAAACATAAGTCATGGAATCGTTGGTATGGCCAGGGGTATGCAGTGCGGTTACTTCAGTTTCTCCGAGCATGAAGGTTTCCTTATCGCTAAAAAGATGGTCGAACTGGGAGCCGTCTACCGCGAAGCCCGGTTCGAGATCGTATAGGGTTTTAAAAGTTTTTTGAACCTCGGTAACACCTTTGCCAATGCCAATTTTTGCACCAGTTTGTTGTCTTAGCCAGGCCGCAGCGGTGAGATGGTCGGCATGCGCGTGGGTATCGATTATCCATTCAATAAGCAGTCCTTTGGCACGGGAATATTCAAGCAACTGGTCGGCAAAATCTTGGCGGGTGTTGCCGCAAGCATGACTATATAACCACACAGGATCGATAATTACAGCCTTAGCACTGGCATCATCGCTAACCACATAGGCAAAGGTATTGGTCTGTGGCTCAAAGAATTCTTTAACGGTTACGCTCATAAATTGCCTTTTATATACGGGTTACTTACGGATCAACAGTAGTTATATTACAATAAACTAATCTAAACATCCGGATTGTAATATGAAATTACTAAATTCCCAGTTTATAGTGTTTTTATTTGGCATGATTTTGGCGCAGTTTGTGTATGCCGAATCGGTGACATTGGAAACCAATGGGCTAAGTATAAAGGCTGACTCGGATCAAAGGCTAATTAATGTGGGTTTCTTACATTGCGATAAGGCTAGTGTTAGCCCGCAAAGTTTTCTTTCCTATTATCGAGATGCGGATCTGGATACTGCCCGCATGTTGCAACAATCCGAGTTGCCTGTATTAGTGGTGAGCGGTAGTGAAGATAAGATGTCAGCGGATATAGGCCCCGCGATTGCCGGGCTGAATAAACAAAATATTCAACTTTTAAGCATTGATGGCGCCAATCATTTTTTCCGCGATCTTTATATAGATGATATTGTAGGTGCAATTATGGATTTAATGGAGGCATCCCAATGAAGTTAGTGGCGCTGGCTGTAGGCTTTATCGGGTTGTTGTTTTTTTCGAGTCTGGTAGCGGTAGAACGGGAGGATATGCAAGTAATCGACTTGTCAGCCGATGCTCACACCTTGCTTGAGGGTGACCGGATTATGCTGCTTATTATTACCCGTAGCACCTGCCCTTATTGTAATTCCCTGATGAAAACCGTCATGTTGCCACTGGCAAAGTCCGGGGTCTGGAATTCACGGGTTGTTTTGCGTGAGTTGGAGTTGGATGTTAGTCCGGAAATTTTAGATTTTTCCGGTAAGCCGATTGATGCAACCGCCTTTGCTGAACGCTATGGTCACCCGTTCACACCTACCATCCTGTTTCTAGACCGCTGTGGTAGAGAAGTAGGCCTGCGTCATAACGGTTACGATGGCAGTGATTTTTTCGAGTTTTATCTGGATAAATCAGTCAAACAAGCTCGCGCGTGGTTGGCTGCAAACCCTCCGGAGTGTTCGTCATAACGCACTGACAGAGGGGTGTTTGTTGATGTTTGTTGCGGCCGTGTTTGGTAAGCTTGTTCTTAGGGTAATATTTGAGATGATCTACAGTGATATCGGTCATTAAGGCTGCAAAAGCTTAGACTCAACATCCATTTTTTTGTGAAGAATTCGCGGCGGGTTTATTTCTCGCTTTTAACTGTAGTCAACCCCAATGCATGCCAGTTTTGCATACCGCCACGATACCATTTGATTTTCTCAGCCGGGTAGCCGTATTTTAGTAAAGTCATAATGTTTCGTGGGGATTGGCCGCACCACATGCCGTTGCAATACAACACCAGGGTTTTAACTTTGGAGAAATCCCAAAGTTCATCCTCATCGATGGCTCCAAAACGATCCTCTAGAATGGTTGCTATGGTAATCGGGTCGGAGGTGTCTTCTTTTAACAGCGTCCATGGAAGGTTGACTGAGCCGGGAATTGTGCCCTTTGCAACCCAATCAGGGGTGCGCGAATCAATTACCAGGATATTGCTTCCGGGCTTGCTGGCGGCGACCAGGTAATCAATCATTTCCAGTTCGCCAATAGTTTCAACACCTTCTGCTAACTTGATCGGCTTGATGCAAAAAGGCGGGCAGGCGCGTGAAGTAAGCGCGTAGTCGGAGTCGATGGTGTTTTTGTTGTTTTGATTTCGTTCTATGTTAACCGGCTTGCCTTGATGGATAACTTCAACAGATAGCACCCCGGATGTGATCCCAACCGGATCAGCAAATAGCGCGGTGTTGCAGAGTAAAAGCAGTGCAAAAGAAATACCTGTTTGTAGGTTTTTCATAGAGAGGCTCCTGTGTATTACTATCTTGGTGTGCTCAGGTTTGAGTATCAACTGATTATACCTCCGATTGGGTAAGGAGAAATAATTACGGGTTTCGGCATATTGTTTTGTGAAGGGCATGCAAAAAACGCCCCTGCTATAGGGGCGTTTTGAGTTTGGGTAAAGCAAACTAAAACTTACCAACCGTATGAGAACTCAATTTCCCACTGGCTCATGGAAATTGTGATGTCCTGGCTTGGATCAAAAGCGTTAGGCGCATTAACAGAACTTCTCGGTGCATACATAAATGCCATAGACCAGTCACGCTCGTTTGTCAGCGGCTTGGTGAAGCCGAAAGTAAAGTGATGCTCAATGACGCCTGGTGCGAGGATGTTGAAAGTTACATCGGCACCATCTATAGGTTGATCAACATAGCTGTAGCCGGCGCGATAGGTAGCGCTATCGCCCTCCCATTGGCCACCGAATTTATAAGCTGTTACATCGTTCCAGCCAAAACCACCACCGCGATTGCCACCGAGGCAACTTTCGAGGTCACCGCCAGGTCCGGCAACTGCCGGGCAATTGAACAGGTTGGCCATAGGGTTACCGATGGCGGGAACATCTGAATACCAAGTGTGTTCAAGGTCAAAACTATAGGCTGCTGAGCCTGTTTTGAAGGTAACTCCACCACGAAATGTTGCCGGGATATCAAAACCACCATTCTGCGCGAAGAGATCAGCATATTCATCAAACTCGGTCATATTGAGTTTGGTGGTATAAGAGGCCGCCAAACTAAAGCTATCACTTATATTAGAGTGGAAGCCAACTTTCAGGCCGTAACCGTAAGAGTAGGAGGCCCCGTTATTGGTCAGGTTTTGTGGAAATACTGTACCGCCACTGGCATTAAAGGTATTAGTAAAACCCGCGAAAGAGCTCAGGCCGCGGGCTTCAAATTGTTGTCCCGCTAATATAAGTGCACCGCCGATAGAAGTGTTTTCACCAACTTTACGCGCATAACTCAAGTCTAAAAGGGCCTGCATCAAGTTAATGCTGGTAGGTGCACCGCCACCAAAAACACCAGGGAATGTGCGCGGGCCGGAGGGTCCAGGACCATCTGGATCGAAGGTTGCTGAGCCACGGTCCCAAGTACTATTCATGCCACCGCGACCATAAAAGGCAAAGCCCCAGGCGCTAACATCATCGATTTTCCAACTACCAGCCACCGCCGGGATAACGAAGTACCGCCTGGCACTGGTTTGTTTATCCGGGCCGAGAGTAAAGGCACCAAACTGCCCATTAAATTGACTTTCAGTGGCCGTATAACTACGGTCGGGAGAAAAAACCGCAATGCCAATATCGAAGGCATCGCCGATTTCAGTCAGACTGGCCGGGTTGTTTGCCAGTGAAATAGCGTCTTCAGGTATGGCCATTCCAGCGCCGCCCATACCTTTGTTTTTAGTACCGATGCCATGGCTATTGTAGCCAATGGTAGCGAATGCAGTCGAGCTTGCGAGCACGCAAGTTATGGCAATGATGAGAGGTTTAAAAATAAGTTTCATTGTAGATCTCCAAATACTGTACGGGGGCTTGGGTTTGGAACTGTTTTTGTTTATTATTTATTGAATATATTGCTTTTCATTATATTGTGCAAATTATGTAAGAGTCTAGCCATTAAAGCATTTACATTTGTATAATTATATATTCGATTATAACGAAATATTAATATAAAAGTGTCTGCTGAGCAAGTAATAGAACCGTGGGCAAGTGAAATGCTGGCGTGTAGCGGTTTAATTCGCTGCGTAAAACATCGATCTTTCAGTAAAAGAATAAGGGCTTTTAAGTCTTTATTCGCATTGATCGAGATCGCTACAGTACATAGAGTATAAGAGGTCGATAATGCGTTCTACTTCTTCATTAGCCAGGGAGTAAAAAATTGACTGCGCCGAGCGCCGATTCTTAACGATACCCTGCAGGCGCATTTTTGATAGGTGCTGGGATAGCGGGGATTGCGCAATGCCTACCATTTTGGCAATTTCGCCTACAGATTTCTCGCCTTCTTTAAGCTGGCAAAGCACCATCAACCGATCCGGATGGCTAAGCGTTTTCATCAGAACACAGGCTTGCTCTGCGGCCTGTTGCATTTTTTTGATGTTTTCTTGGTCTGCTTGAAGGCTGCTATTTGTCATGATTATGTCTAATTTTTTTATGGGTTTTGATCAAAGCTGGAACAATAATTTAATTGATTTGCCCATTTTGCTCGTATATGAGAGAAATATAATATAACATATCTCACTCGGATTCAGACAGGCAGACTAACAATGTTCTGCCTGAGAAAAACATTATAAGTGAATTACAACACAGGACAAGGCTTTATGCGCCAGCCAAAAGTTGAAGAAACTGATCGTCTATTGACCGAGATTGCAAAATCAGGCGATCAGCTACCTGCAGCAGAAAGACGGCAGTTTTTGAAGAGCGGTCTGTCAATGCTCGGCGGTGCTGCAGCGCTGGCGGGGGCGGCAAAATATGCACCGCCTAATGTACCGCCGTGGACCAAATCATTGGGTGCGCCGGTCATCGCGGATCCATACGGGCAGCCTTCGCCTTTCGAAAAAGATGTGGTTAGACGCAATGTGCCCTGGTTGACAGCAGATCGGATCGCTTCAATTAGCTTTACACCACTAGCTGATATCAAGGGCATAATTACCCCTAGCGGCCTGGTGTTTGAACGCTATCACGCAGGCCGACCAGAAATTGATCCCGACGAGCATCACCTAATGATCCACGGAATGGTGGATCGCCCGATCATTCTTAGCATGGATGAACTGATGAGGTTTCCATCTACCAGCATGATTCGCTTCCTCGAATGTCCTGCCAACGGCGGCATGGAATGGCGTGGTGCGCAGATGACAAAACTACAGTTTACCCACGGTATGTTGTCGTGTTGTGAATGGACAGGAGTTTTACTGTCGACGATTCTTGCAGAAGTCGGCGTTCAAAAAGGTGCCAATTGGATTCTTGCAGAAGGCGCGGATGGTTCACTTATGTCGCGCTCTATCCCTATGGAAAAGGCTTTGGATGATGCCCTTGTGGTATTTGCACAAAATGGTGAGGCTTTACGCCGGGAGCAGGGTTATCCCATTCGCCTGATCAACCCGGGCTGGGAAGGCAATACCTGTATTAAATGGCTGCGTCGTCTAGAAATTGGCGACTCACCTTATTACCAGCGTGAAGAAACTTCTAAATACACTGATTTGATGCCGGATGGTAAAGCGCGTGAATTCACCTTTGTGCAGGAAGCTAATTCGGTGGTTACCACACCCAGCCCGGAAAACCCGCTCAAGGGCAAAGGCAAATATTGGCTGGAAGGCTTGGCGTGGTCAGGTCGCGGTAAAGTCAAAGCGGTTGATGTTTCATTCGATGGCGGGATCAGCTGGCGGCCGGCGCGGCTGACCGGAATGATTGAACCCCGCGCCTTAACCCGCTTTGGACTGGAATGGGACTGGGACGGCTCGCCGGCACTGATTCAAAGCCGTTGTATTGATGAAACCGGATATGTACAACCAACGTATACCCAGTTGCGGGCCGTACGAGGTTCGAGTTCCATTTATCACAAAAATGCCATTCACACATGGCGTTTGCATGCAGATGGGAGCGTCACTAATGTTCAGGTTTCCTAAGCTGTATAAATTCAAGAGATTAAGCCTTATAGTGCTGTTGGTAGCGGCATTTGCAACAACTGTGGTCAACGCCAAAGTAAAAGGTGTTGGTCACTATGGCTATGGCAAAGTAGCCACTGCGGAAGAAATTGCCGGTTGGGATATCGATATTCGTCCGGATGGTCGTGGTTTACCACCGGGTTCCGGTTCTGTCGAAGATGGCGAAATTTTGTATGAAGATCAATGCGCTTCCTGTCACGGTTCGTTTGGGGAAGGTGTTGGTAAGTACCCGGTTCTGGCAGGTGGCGAAGGTACATTAACCGAAGAAAGACCGGAAAAAACCGTCGGTAGCTTCTGGGCGCATACTTCTACCCTGTTTGATTATATACGCCGGGCGATGCCTTTCCCGCAGCCGGCATCACTCAGTGACGAAGAGACCTATGCCATTACAGCTTATGTACTCTATCTGAATGATTTGGTTGAAGATGATTTTGTCCTCAGTCAGGATACCTGGGATGAAGTAGCAAAACTGCCTAATAATTCTAACTTTGTACCAGATCCTCGGCCTGATACACAGGCCGTGCGTTGTATGAAAGACTGCAAGAAAGAAGTCAAAATCGTATCGGAGCCAACAATTACTGCCGAAGAGGTTGCAGCGGCTGATGATACAATTGTAAAAGCTGCGGCCGGAAACGAAAACGAAAAAGGTGCTAGCGTCTATAATGGTGCCTGTGCCGTTTGTCATAATTCAGGTGTTGCCGGAGCCCCCAAGCTGGATGACAAGGCCACCTGGAAAGCACGCCTGGCACTGGGTGAAGCGACACTCATCAAGCACGCTATAGAAGGTTTTCAAGGTGATGCCGGAATGATGCCGCCAAAAGGCGGGCGCATGGATTTAAGTGATGAAGATGTTGCGGCAGCGGTTAAATTTATGCTTGCCGAGGCTGAGTAAAGCTTTTTCTACATGCATACATTAATTATATTTGAGGAGTTCTAGAATGAAAGGATCTAAATTGATTATTACTGCAGTTCTGGCAATGGCTGTAGCCCCGCAGGTTCTAGCCAATGAAGGCGTAGATACCTACAAAGCCGCTTGTACCGCCTGTCACACACCGGGTATTGCCGGGGCACCAAAAACCGGTGATGCGGCCGCTTGGAAAGACCGTCTTTCAAAGGGTGAAGAAACTCTGATCAAAAATGCCGTCGAAGGTTTTACAGGCGATACCGGCTTTATGCCGCCTAAGGGTGGGCGTATGGATCTTTCTGATGAGGCGATAGCCGCAGCAGTGAAATACATGATTGCAGAAGCCGCTAAATAATATGCTGCGGGTCACTGAATCTGTAAATAAGGTGTTGCTGGCAGTATGTGTTGCCGCCGGGCTATTGCTGGCTTCAGGCTTGGCAACTGCCCAGAACGCTGACAACAGCGTGGATGCTGAGTTGGCAGAGCGAATTAAGGCGGGTCGTGCAGTTTTCGAAAATCGCCGCAAAGGCAACTGCCTTTCCTGCCACCTTGTGATCGGTAGCGAGCTGCCCGGAAACGCCGGCCCGCCATTAATTGGTATGCAAGCCCGCTGGCCGGACAGGAAAGCCCTGAAAGCTCAGGTTTATGATCCAACCATTGCTAACCCTAATACCATCATGCCTCCGTATGGCCTTCACCGGATTTTAACCGAGGAAGAACTGGATGTGCTGGTCGATTATGTTCTTTCTTTATAAGCTCGAAAGAGCTTGTTTCCATTATTTGTGAGGTATCCCATGGAAATTTCAACTACCCGCCGCGGCTTTATCAAAGGTTTGATAGCTGTCGGCACATTGCTGGCGTTACCGGCAACCCTACTGGCTGCAATGGTTCGCCCTAAAGTAGCATTTGATTCAAAAGCAATTGATGCTTCTCTCAAGTCATTGTTTGGTGATGCGAGTATTGAAGCCAGTGATAAGATCAATTTAAAAGTGCCTGAAATTGCTGAAAACGGTGCGGTTGTACCCATTACAATCACCACCGATATTGAAGGGGTTGAATCCATCAGCGTGATTATCGATAAAAACCCTACCCCGTTATCAGCTAACTTTAATCTGACCGATGCCGTTGCGGCAGAAGTCTCTACCCGGGTCAAAATGGGTCAGAGTTCACCAGTTCGTGCGCTGGTAAAGGCCAAAGGTAAGGTTTACTTCACCACTAAAGAAGTTAAAGTGACTATCGGCGGCTGTGGCGGTTAAATCAGAGGTTCCTTAAGGAGATTCAGAATAATGGAAGATAAAAGTGTAAAAATTCGCGGTAAAGTCAAAGATGGCGTTGCTAAAGTAAAAGTGCTGATTTCTCATCCAATGGAAACCGGAACAAGGCGGCATGTTGATTCCGGTGAGTTGATACCGGCTAAGTATATTGAAAATGTAGTTTTCAGTCATAACGGCAAAGAGGTGCTGACAGCATTCTGGGGTACCTCGGTATCGAAGAACCCCTACAGTGCTTTCAAGATTAAATCTGCGGCTGCAGGTGACAAAGTGGGTGTTCGCTGGAGCGACAACACGGGTGCAAGTGGCGCCAAAGAAATCGCATTGAAATAAATTTGGAACCCGGCTAATGAGTCCCTCATTGGCCGGGCATGAGGATAATCTATGAAGTGGACAAATCTAATCGCCCTGTTGCTTACAAGCATGATGGTTGCCCCGGTTCAAGCAGATCCGGAAGCCGATCGTCTGGCATTACGGGATTTCTATCAGCAAAAATTTCCTGATATAGATCTTGCTGAGTTCCAGAATGGCGTTTACGCCATCGATGCAAAAATGCGCGAACAATGGGTCGAGATGGAAGATTTTCCGCCTTATGAAATTGCAATTGATGAGGGTGAAGCGCTGTATAACACCCCGTTTGCCAATGGCAAATCCTATGCCGATTGTTTCGGTGATGACCCCGGCGTAAAACATAACTATCCCCTGTTTGATCAAGCGAGAGGCGGGGTGGTAACACTCGAAGTGGCCATCAATAATTGCCGTAAAGAAAATGGCGAAGAGGCTCTACCCTGGTTGGTGGGTGAACTGGCAGAAATCAGTTCCTATATGGCCTATCAGTCGCGCGGTAAAAGTATCGATATTAAAATTGAGTCACCGGAAGCTGTAGCGGCGTATGCTGAAGGCCAGCAGTTTTATTATACCCGCCGCGGTCAGCTGAACTTTGATTGCAGTGGTTGTCATCAACAGCAGGTTGGCCAAAATTTACGCGCTGAACGTACCAGCCCTACACTGGGACACGCTACGCATTGGCCGGTTTACCGTGGTCGCTGGCAGTTTGTGGGCAACATTCAAAAACGTTTTCAAGAGTGCAATATTCAAGTTCGAGCAGTACCGTTTAAAGCTCAAAGTGAAACCTATCGTAATTTGGAATATTTCCTTACCTATATGAGTAATGGCATGGAACTGAATGGCCCGGGGAGCAGGCGATGAAAAATCTATGGATTTTAGGCCTGGTATTATTCTCAGTGCTTGCTTGCGACTCTCAGCAGAAAAACACCGCAGAGGCTAATGCTGAAAAATCAGCTGTGGCCGAAGTAGCTCCTGTGGTTGCCGAGGTTTCAAAAGCACCGGATTTCGTCAGTTTAATGCAACAGGCGGAAGACCTATATGTCCAAACCGAGACGGCTAAACACGCCTGGTTGATAAACTTGGATCGCCTCAAAGATGCTCGCCTGGCGGCAAAAGAAGGCGACATGGATAAGGCGGTAGCGAATGCTGAAGAAGCTATTAAGCTATCTGAATTGGCGCTTAAACAGGCCGAGTCAGAAAAAAGCTTATGGCAGGCACGCGTCCCACAATAAATTTTTATAAAATAAGAAATCAACAGCGGTAGGAAAGTATGGATCGTAGAGAATTTGTTGGCCTGCTGAGCAAAGCCTCGGTAGCAGGTATGTTGCCGGGTGTTTCGGGTTGGGCAATGGCGGGGGAGCAACTACAACCGCCAATGTTTGGCAATACCCGTATTCTCCATTTCACTGATTGCCACGCCCAATTGCTGCCGGTGTACTTTCGCGAACCCAATGTCAATTTGGGCATCGGCCCTGCATACGGTAAGTTGCCGCATATTGTCGGCAAGAACTTACTTAAAAAAATCCCGCAAATAAAAACCCTGCGCGAAGCACATGCCTATACTTATCTGGATTTTACGGCTGCCGCTGAAAAGTTCGGAAAAGTGGGTGGTTTTGCGCATCTGAAAACCCTGATTGATCAATGCCGTGGTGAAGCTGGTGATGGCCGTTCCATCCTCATTGATGGTGGCGATACCTGGCAAGGTTCGGGCACAGCATTATGGACCCGCGGCAAAGATATGGTTGAGGCCTGTAATATGCTGGGTGTTGATGTAATGACCGGGCATTGGGAATTCACTTATCAGGATAACGAAATCCTCGAAAACGCTAAATTATTTAACGGCGAATTCGTGGCTCAGAATATCAAAGCCAGCGAAGATGCCCTGTTTGATGGCATTGAAGTTTACGATGAAGACAGCGGCCATGTATTCAAGCCCTATGTAATAAAAGAAATGCAAGGCAAGCGGGTGGTTGTTATCGGCCAGGCTTTCCCATACACCCCGATTGCGAACCCAAAACGCTTTATTCCCGATTGGACATTCGGTATTCAGGAAGATGATCTGCAGGAATTAGTAGATGATATCCGCAGCTCGGAAAAACCAGATGCGGTGTTATTGCTCTCACATAACGGTATGGATGTTGATCTCAAGCTGGCCTCACGGGTCAGTGGTATCGATGCAATTATGGGTGGTCATACCCATGATGGCATGCCAGTACCCGTGGTGGTAGAAAACCCCGGCGGTAAAACCCTGGTAACCAATGCCGGCTCGAATGGTAAATACTTGGCCGTGCTTGATTTGGATTTGGGCAACGGCAAGGTTAATGGTTTTAAGTATTCTTTATTGCCGGTATTTTCGAATATCATCCCTGCAGATGCAGCGATGACGACCTATATTGCCAAAGTCCGTCAGCCATACAATGCCAAACTCAACGAAAAATTAGCGACTGCAGAAAACCTGTTATATCGCCGGGGTAATTTTAATGGCACATTCGATCAGGTGATCTGTGATTCACTCACCAATGTCCTCGATGCCCAGTTCTCATTCTCACCGGGTTTCCGCTGGGGCACTTCAGTGTTACCGGGCGAGGAGATTACAATGGATCGGCTGCTGGATCAAACCTGTATGACCTATCCGGAAACTTATGTTCGGGATATGAAAGGTGAACAGATTAAAGCCATTTTAGAGGATGTTTGTGACAACCTCTTTAACCAGGACCCCTACCGCCAACAGGGCGGTGATATGGTGCGGGTGGGTGGTTTGACCTACACCTGTGAGCCAAATGGCGCTTCATTGAATCGCATTTCCGACATTCGCGATCTCAATGGCAAATTAATTGAGGCTAATAAAGACTATAAAGTTGCCGGCTGGGCAACCGTAGGCAGCCAATCACCCGGTGAGCCGATCTGGGATGTTGTTGCCACATATCTACGCGATAAAAAGACGATTAAAGTCGAAAAACTGATAGAGCCAAAACTCAAAGGGGTTGCAGGAAACTCTGGATTGGCCGATTATCAGGGAGAGATTGTTTAAGTTTTCACAAAATTGAGGTAATTCATGTACAAGACTCACGCGCTAAGATATTTATGGGTGCTCGTTTTTTCATTATTGTTCAGCTCAGCCTTGTTTGCTGATGAGGATGAAGTGCTGAATGAAGACAAACCCTTTGCCAAAGCTCATATTATTTTACAAATAAGCGATGCTGACCCTAAAAAGCAGGCATTGGTAATCGATATAGCCAATAACCTGATTCGCCATTATGGCGGTGCTGATATGGCCGATATCGAGATAATTGCATTTGCATCTGGTATTGATCTGTTGTTCGATGGCAGCCCCAATGAAAGCCGTATTGCCAGCCTTACAGACAGCGGGGTTAAATTCTATATCTGCATGAATACCGTTGACACCCGTGAACGCAAAACTGGCAAACGCCCTAAAATCAGTAAACACGCAACCGGTGTGCAAACCGGTGTGGCATTTTTAGTGGACGAAATTAAACGAGGATATACCCATATCAGGCCGTAGTGTGAAAGCCCGACCGGTCACCTAAAACCTCGTCACCCCGTATATGGTCTCCTCCCATATTGCAAGATAATTATCTTTGATGCAGGGACAGGTTTGCTACCACATAGCGGCCAGTTTTATCATTTCGTAACTGATTGGCGCTGGCGCGAGGATGCCAAAGAGGGTATGGAATGGGAATTGGTCAAGGCCCGCTGGAGCGAAGTATTTGAGGCTCGCTGATAGTTGGCACTTAAAGTTTCCGAATCGCCAGTGGATCATCAGGGTTCACGCCATCCATAAATTGCCGGGTGCGCTGTAAATTTGTCACTTGATAAACCAGCCCTAACCAATTGCTCACAATCGCTTTGGCGGTATCTCCCCAGGTATTATCTAGCTGTGCTGCAAGATCATTTTCAAATTCGGCTGGTAACGGCATATCTGGCTTGGTATTTTCCAAAAAATCCCGAGCCATTTGACGGGCCACGGATGAAAAGTAGTTACTAGGGCAAACTGGCGCCTTCTGTAGTTCACCTGCAAGATAACGTAAAACTTCACGCCTGTATTCTTTTAACAGACTGTTGATGTCATATTCAGGGTGTCCTTGGAAAAAGATCATCCGGAACTGGTCTTCACTAACGGCCATCTGTACCCCGGCTATCCGGCTTTCAACCAACACAGTTAATCCGGCTTGCTCAAACTGTGCGGCAGAGATTTCGTTATAACGCGAATGCGGCACATCAAAGCGGGTATTAATGTCCCGCAACAACGGATGTTGCGGTTCTAAAATACGATGGTTAAATACGCCCCAAAGCTTTTCGGGTAGAGCTTGGCGTTCAATCCCATGCAACTGTTTGAGGATGGCATGACTCGCAAGACAAGAGCACAAGGTAGATGCAACATTCTGATTAGCCCAACTCACAACTTCAGCCAGTGGCTGCCAAAAACTTTCATCTTCGAGTAAGTGACTGGCAGGGTTAGCACCGGTAATAATCAATGCGTCCAAACCCTGTTTTTTCAAATCGTCAAACTTACAATAATACTGCTCTATGTAATCCCGGGTTTTTTGACTGCGGCTGATTTCGGGTAATGAGAAAGGATAAACGTAAAACTGGGCAATTCGATTGCAATTGCCGACCAGGCGAATGAACTGCCGCTCGGTAGCTTCTAGTGCAGCATCGGGCATCATATTGAGTATGCCAATATGCAGCTCACGAATGTCTTGGTGTTCGGCACGATCCAGCGAAAGTACTTCCTGACCCTGTTGGCGCAAGCGTGAAAATGTCGGCAGTTGTATATGTTCTACTAAAGGCATATCCACAGTGTACGAGTATAGGAAGAACAAAGACCCTTTTGACCCTTTTCCATGAAATCCGAGAGTATTAAATAGCCTTTCAACTCGGAATTTTACTCCAGTCACCATAAAATTTCATCTGTTTTGGCTCTGAAGATTGGATATCACTCAATGACGCTTCTATTTTCATTCAATCTCCATGTTCAGAACGAAAGAAACTGTGCTGCTCCCAGGGAGAACAACCACCTATGCATTAAGCTCTTTTTAGATTAACAACCGGCTTGGTGGGGGAGCCCGGGTTTCAGGCAAGCAAGCGGTCTTGTGTAGAGAAGTATTCTGATCCAAATGAGCAAGTATTCTCCTGATCACTGCCGGATCTTCAATGCTGGCGATGACGTGCATGGAAGCACTAATGCCGCGGGCGCAGGGATGCGCAGGAGCGGTAACCCGGGCATCACCACCGCACTTAATGCAGGTTTTAGCATCAATATTAAATACGCGCTAAAAAATAACTATTCCAGCATTTGGGTTGATTACCAACGCCCATAATTTATTTCTATATATTAATTTAAGCCGTTGTCAGTGCACTATACAAATTGCAGTATAGAGTGAAGCATAATCAACTTATTTGTTATTATACAATCAGTTGAAGAAACTATTTTGTACCGCAAAAAATACTTTCAGACCTGAAAACTCATTTCATTAACAGGACAGCAATGTGTTTTTATGATAAAGTTCATTTTTCTAATATATGTATTAAATTTATATTATGGCTTTTAATGGCGAATACACTAACCCTTATGTCAAACATGGTAACAAGCTAGGAAAAATAAAAAAAATCACAGTTTCGATCCCCTGTGGAGTTTTACAAATATTAACTGATGAAAGAACCCGCCGCCAAGTGATGGATTTAAAACACGCTACTAATAGTGAACTACTGTGTGAAGCGTTTCTACATGCCTATACTGGGCAACCATTACCTACCGATGACAATTTATCAAAAAAATCAGATGAATATGATGATATGCTGTTTTTAGAGTAACTTTTTTCAACTGAGTTCGAACACCTATAACAATTTGATCTAATCATATAGAAATTTCCTATTTCATTTATTTTATTTAGCCGTCTACACTTCTGTTTTAGTCATAAAAAGAAGTGAAGTCGTGTATTCAAATATTGATCCGCTAGCGCCATTAGCATTAGAAGAGTTAAGCCAAGTAACTCAAGCAATCCAAGGGTTTAGCTCACAACAAAAATTGTGGTTGTCTGGCTATCTGGCAGGTGTTTCAGCTTTAGAAGATACTCCAACAATCGCAAGCAATAACGCCTCACAACAACAACTAACCATACTCTATGGTAGTCAAACGGGAAATTGTCGACTACTTGCTGAAACATATGCTCAGGTTTCTCAAACAAAAGGCATTAAATCCCAAGTCATTTCATTGGCAGATTATAAGCCCCGTCAGATCATCAAAGAAAAATTCCTAGTTTTGATTATTTCCACGCATGGCGAAGGAGAGGCGCCTGATGATGCCCAAATATTTTATGAATATTTGTTTTCAAATAAAAACCCTAAACTCAGTTCACTTAAATACTCCATATTGGCATTGGGAGACTCAAGTTATGAAAATTACTGCCAAACAGGCATGGATTTTGATGAACAACTACAAAAATTAGGCGCACAAGCTGTCATTGACCGAGTTGATTGCGATTTAGATTTTGAAGATTTAGCCGAAAACTGGCAACAAAAAACAGTGAGTTATTTTGCTAAGAACTTAGTAGATCCTAACAATAAAATCACGCCTTTATCGTTGATAAAATCACCGTCTCAAACAAACTACAATCGCAACAACACCTACTCGGCTGAAATATTAACGATTCAGAAAATCACGACTCGGGACTCAACTAAAAACGTATACCACATTGAATTAGATATCGATGGCTCAGCGATTACTTATCAAGCGGGTGACTCCTTGGGTGTAGTAACAAATAATAGTGAATCTATCGTTGAGAAATTTGCACAAATCCATCACTTTAATACTAAGAAAACTGTCACATATAAACACAGCGAGGTTTCTTTTAAGCAAGCATTACTGACGCTGGAAATATCATTAATTAATAAATTATTTTTGAAATTCTATGCTCAAATAATCCAGTCTGATGCGCTAAAATTAATTACTGATGACCACCAACTGTTCTTACAATACGTCAGTCAAAGACAGCTTTCAGATGTTTTCGAGGAATATCCCGGTGAAATTTCTGAACAGCAACTGGTAAGCAACTTGCTAAAAATCACACCCAGGCTATATTCGATCGCTTCAAGTTATCAAACTAATTCCGAAGAACTACACCTTACTGTTGCATTAGTAGAATCATCTATTAACCATCCAGTGAATGGACTAGTCAGTGGTTTATTGTGTGACCAGTCTAGCGAAGGTGATCGCATCAATGTTTATGTTGAAAACAATCAAAACTTTTCATTACCGCAAGACCATAAAACCCCCATTATTATGATCGCTGCGGGTACGGGTATTGCTCCATTTAGAGGGTTTTTGCAAGAGCGCGAAAACGTACAAGCCACTGGTGAAAATTGGTTGTTTTTTGGAAACCCAAATTTTGAACATGATTTCCTCTATCAACTAGAACTACAAAAATATCATGAAAATGGCACATTAGGTGCAATTGATCTCGCCTTTTCACGCGATCAGCCGCAAAAAATATATGTGCAAGACCGTATAAAGCAACGAGCTGAGAAAATTTGGCAATGGCTTGAAGACGGAGCGCATCTTTATATTTGCGGTAATAAGGATTATATGGCCAAAGCTGTTGAAGCTGAACTTTTAAGCCTGATAAAAACTCATGGTAATAAAAACACTGAACAAGCGCAAAGCTATTTAGCTACATTAAAGCTCAATAAACGTTACCAAAAAGATGTTTATTGAATTGGATTATTGACATGACTAAAGAAAATAAACCACTAGAAGCCGTTGAAATAATTAAAGCCGAGAGCAATTATTTACGAGGCACCATTGCTAATGGGTTACAACAACAAATCACAGGATCATTGGCATTAGATGACACACAACTGACTAAGTTTCATGGCATATACCAACAAAATGACCGTGATAGCTTAGTTGAAAGAAGAAAACTCAAACTTGAACCTTTGTATAGTTTTATGATTCGAGCTCGGGTTGCAGGAGGCATTTGCACACCCAAACAATGGTTAGTTATGGATGGATTAGCGGATAAATATGCTAACGCATCTATCCGACTAACAACCAGACAAGCGTTCCAATTACATGGTGTCTTAAAGAAAAACCTTAAATCCACCATTGCTAATATAAATCAATCTTTACTTGATACTATTGCAGCCTGTGGCGATGTAAATCGCAATGTAATGTGCACACCTAACCCTGAAACCTCACAAGCCCACCAGTCTGTGTATGAAGTGGCGCAGCGTATCAGCGAACATTTAACGCCCAATACTACGGCGTATCATGAAATCTGGCTGGATAAGAAAAAGCTAGCATCAGATAGTGATCACGAGCCTATATATGGGGCATCGTATTTACCGAGAAAATTTAAAATTGTATTGGCTATACCCCCGTCCAATGATGTCGATATATTTGCACACGACTTAGGCTTTATTGCCATTATTGAAGATGGCAAACTGACTGGCTTTAACATAACAGTTGGCGGGGGCATGGGCTGTACCCACGGCGATGGAAAAACGTTCCCGCTACTTTCTCAAGTTATCGGGTTTTGCCAAACCGATCAAGTCTGTGAAGTATCAGAACAAGTGGTTAAAATTCAAAGAGATTTCGGTGACAGAAGTAACCGCAAACACGCGCGCTTTAAATACACAATAGATGACAGGGGCATTGACTGGTTTAAAGATGAACTACAAAAAAGACTGGGATGGAATCTAAAACCTGAAAAACCTTATGAGTTCACCACAAGAGGTGACCAGTTTGGTTGGTCAAAAAATCACGATGGCAGCTTAAACCTTACGCTGTTTATCGAAAATGGCAGAATCAGTGATAACAAGGCTATTAAATTAAAGTCAGCCATAAAAACTATTGCATTATTAAACCTCGGTGAAATACGTTTAACTGCCAATCAAAACATTATTCTGGCTAAATTAAATACGCAGGACAAACGGGCTGTTGAAGAAATATTAAGCGCGAATAATATCGTCCATCCACAATCCCAGCTAATTGACAATGCCATGGCATGCGTGGCTTTGCCTACCTGCCCTCTTGCAATGGCGGAAGCTGAAAGATATTTACCGCAATTATTGAATAAAATCGAAAGCATCCAGCTGAAATATGGCATCGAAAATCGCCCCATAGTGACCAGGATGACGGGCTGCCCTAATGGCTGTGCTAGGCCTTTTCTAGCAGAGATTGGTTTCGTGGGAAAAGCCTCTGGCCGTTACAATTTTTATTTAGGTGGTAGCTTTCATGGGGATCGGCTGAATCAACTCTATAGAGAAAATATTAATGAAGAGAGCATCTTAGAAGAACTCGATATCCTCTTAAAAGACTACAGCTTGAGCAGCACTGAAGATGAATTTTTTGGAGACTTTGTTATTCGAAAAAATTACGTTAATACTGTTACTCACGGCTCTCAAGTTCACCCAATAAATTTGAACGTCAGCTAAAGCCCATGAAAATTAACAGTCAATACTTTGATAAAGAAACGAAATTCCGCTGGCAACATCACTTGCAAAAATTAAGTGCGCAACAAAGAGTTGAATACATCTTTAAGCATAGCCAAGGACCATTTGCCCTTACTTCCAGTTTTGGGGCACAATCAGCTGTGAGCCTACACTTATTGACACAAGTCGATGAAAATATTCCTGTCATTCTGATTGACACAGGCTACTTATTTCCAGAAACTTATCAATTCATCGACCAACTGTGTGAACATTTAAAATTGAATTTAAAAGTCTATAAAAGCGACCTTAGCCCTGCCTGGTTAGAGTCAAGACATGGTCAATTATGGTCGCAAGGTATAGATGGAATTACGAAGTTCAACAATATCATGAAAGTTACTCCGCTAGATAACGCACTGGATGACCTCGGTATTGACACCTGGTTCTCCGGCATCAGAAACAATCAATCATTCACCAGAAAAAGTAAAAAAGTTATTGAAACTAAAAACAACAGGATGAAAATACATCCCATTATTGATTGGACCGATAAAGATATTTATGAGTATTTAAAAAAACATAATTTGCCATACCACCCTTTGTGGGAAAAAGGTTATATATCAATTGGTGATACTCACTCAACTCGCCCAATAACAGCAAATATGTCAATTGAAGAAACCCGTTTTTTTGGCTTAAAGCGCGAATGTGGCATTCACGACTAATCAAGAGCAATAACCCTGCAATCAAAAAACCTTCGCTAAAATTTAGCCTACGAAGTCATAACGAAGAAAACCAATACGCCCCAGCCGTGTGATGGGGCTATAAATGACTTAATACATTCTATTCTAAGGTAAATTTAATTGAGCACGCTGAAAATCACGGATAGTCAAATAATATTAAAACTCATCGGATCCATCAACAAAGTCCTCATATAAATACGTGCTTAAATAACGCTCACCGGTATCGGGAATCATCGCTAGAATATTAGAGCCAGCGGGTGCTTTTTTGGCGACCATCATTGCGGCTGCAAAAGTTGCGCCTGCTGATATTCCACAGAGAATTCCTTCTTGTGATGCCAAGGCCAAGGCGTACTTCTTAGCGTCAATATCATTTACGGGAAGTACTTCATCAATAATCTTAGTATTCAAAACTTCGGCAATAAAATCTGGCGTCCAACCTTGGATCTTATGGGGATTCCATTCATTTCCTGACAACAGAGCGGCTTCTAATGGTTCTGTGCCGATAATTTTAATTTCTGGCCTGGCTAATTTTAAAACTTCACCAACACCTGTAATTGTGCCGCCAGTCCCATACCCACTTACAAAGTAATCCAAGCCTAGGTCGGCAAAGTCTTGTAATATTTCCGGACCAGTTGTAGATCGATGGTAAGCAGGGTTAGCCGGATTTTCAAATTGTTTAGCTAGAAACCAGTTATTATCTTTTGCCAATTGCTCTGCGATTCTGACCATGCCTTTACCACGCTCTGCTGCGGGCGTTAAGACCACTTTACCCCCAAGAGCCCGGATTAATTTTCGACGTTCAATCGAAAATGTTTCTGTCATCACTGCAACAAATTTGTAGCCTTTTACAGCACAAACCATGGCTAAAGCAATCCCCGTATTACCAGATGTCGCCTCAACTACCGTGTCACCTGGTTTGAGTAGATTTTTAGCTTCTGCATCTTCGATGATGGCGTGGGCCAACCTATCTTTGACTGAAGCCATGGGATTAAAGAATTCAACTTTCACAAACATATTAATATGCGCTGGAGCCAAAGAATTAATCTTAACTATCGGTGTCTTACCAATGGTTTCTAAAATTGAGTTATATATCATATCAGTTCTTCTTTTAGGTTAAAGGGAATGCAGTAACGAATACATTGATGATTAATTTAGGCCGTTTTTAATACATTCAAATGCGGTTTCAAATGATTTTGTGGTTGAAACCAGGCTAAATCATTGCTTAACTGTGCAACTCCACCAATAATCAAAAGCGCGGGTGACTTGACTGTTTTATGTTTAATTAATTCCGCCAGTTCATATAAATTACCCATTATTACTCGTTGAGTTTCACGGGTTCCGTTTTCAATAATAGCAACAGGTGTTTTTTTGTTTTTCCCATTTGCGATTAATTTATCAACTAAAAATTGCGATTTCATTAAACCCATATAAACAACTAATGTTTGTCTGTCTTGCGCTAATGAAGACCACTCAAGTGTGTCTATAGAGTTTTTACAATGAGCCGTCAAGAAAACCACTTTTTGTGCATAATCACGGTGAGTTAAGGGTATACCAGCATAAGATGCACAGCCAATTGCTGCTGTTATTCCCGGTATAATTTGATAGTTAATCCCAGCGCTCCTCAAAGCTTGAATTTCTTCCCCTCCCCGACCGAAGATAAAGGGGTCGCCTCCTTTTAATCGGCATACCTGTTTACCTTCTAATGCATGATCAATTAACAATTGATTTGTATCCACTTGTTTCACTTTGTGATTGCCCATTGATTTACCTACATTAATCAATTCCGCATCACGCCTTACAAGCTCTAAAATTTCTTTTGGTATTAAGTTGTCATATAGAACAATATCTGCTTGTTGCATCACTCGCAAAGCTTTAATGGTTAATAACTCTGGGTCACCAGGACCAACTCCAACTAAAAAAACCTCCCCTACTTTCTCAGGTTTATTAGAAAACATTTCTATTACATCATTACTATCAGGCATCAAGCCTGTATTTATTATTCGGGAGCTTAAAGAAGAGTTGAAAAAATACTCCCAAAATTGCCTACGATCTTGCATGGATGAGAAGGTTTTTTTTACCTGTTTTCGAATGTTACTAGCGTACATTGCCAACTTGCCTAGATTATGTGGCAACAGCTTTTCAATGTTCTCCCGTATTTTTTTGCTTAGTACGGGGGCAGAGCCACCACTAGAAACTGATATAATAATAGGCTTACGGTTGATTATGGCGGGAGAAATATAACTGCATAAACGCTGGTCATCTACCGTATTTATCAATACGTTTTGTTGTTTTGCAACGTCGAAAATATGCTGTGCCAGCTTAGCATCTCCAGTAGCTGAAATAATCAACGTGATATTTTCTAGTCCAACCGTCCTCAAGTAGCTACTGATATCGTCTTGTATGATTACAATATCCCCCCACATTTGTTGTATATCTTTGTGAATTGTCTTTGCCACACAGATAATATGAGCACCTGCCTTGTTCAGCATTTGTATTTTTCTAAAGGCGACATTACCTGCGCCAAAAACTACACATTTTTTCTCCTTTAACTTTATATTGATTGGTAAATATTCCATTTTTGTCTCTTAACTTTCTAATATTATTAACTATATGTCTCGAAACAGGATTAATATAATACTTAACACAACTACCTATATAACAAATTGGTATTAGACTTATAGACGGCTATACTTGAAAGTTCAAACCCGCTGTACTAGTATCAAAGCTTGGACATGAGAGTTTGATATGAAACTACAGCAGTTAAGATTTTTTAATGCGATTTGCCAACACCAATTCAATGTGACAGCGGCAGCACGAGCATTGTGCACTTCGCAACCTGGCGTAAGTCGACAAATGCGTTTATTTGAAGATGAACTAGGCCTATCTTTGTTCGCAAGGTCAGGCAAAACACTTATTTCCTTAACACCTGCGGGTGAAGAAATTTTGATTAGGTGCCAAAACGTATTAAAAGAAATTGACAATATAAAAGCGATTTCAAAAGACTTAACCAAAGCCACCAAAGGCGTACTAAATATCGCCACCACACATACTCAAGCACGTTACGTGCTACCGCCTATCATCAAAAGCTTCCATGCTAGATTTCCCGATATAAAAGTTAATTTACAACAAAACACATCTTTGAAAAACGTCAAGTCTACTTTGTCAGGAGATACTGACTTTACCATTGCAACAGGCGAGTTTGAATATAGCAAAGGATTGGTTAAGCTCGATTGTTTTAAATGGCAAAGGCTAATAGTTGTACCAAAAAATCACCCACTGGCAGATCAAAAAAATATTAGCCTGCAAGAATTGGCTAAATTTCCGCTTGTTGTGTATGTCTATGATGATCAAGATAACTCTTCACTGGTACAAACATTCATAAAGGCTGGCTTAGATTACAAAATAGTATTTACAGCACGAGATTCCGACATCATTAAAACCTATGTACGTTCTGAGTTGGGGGTCGGTATTATCGCCAGCATGGCCTACGACAAAGACATCGATGATGACTTGGTCGCCATCGACACTAAAGACATCCTGCCTTTGTGTTCTACCTGGATTGCCTTTCATCCCAGCTTATTTTTACGCCAGTTTATGAAAGAATTCATTGGTTTATTTGCACCTCATGTAAGCAAGGGACAAATTGATACTGCCATTGATCTTGAGCGTGAAAGTCTGGATCCACAGAAAGTAACATTACCTATTCACGCTATGTGGCATGTTTAGAATAATCACACTACTGTCCCGTTAACTGGGTTTTATTTTGCTGTTGTTAGTGCGGTGATTGGAAAACTGGGCGTTTGATGGTGTTGGTGAGGTGATTCCCAACACCCCGTTTCACTCCTTCTCGGACAGCGAGTAGTTCAACCCGGAACCCAGTGGTGGCACCGGCTTACAGCATACCGGCCTTCTCCGGTATGACAAGGATGAAAGTTAATCTCACAGCAATGAAAGCTGATATATATATATCTCACACTATATAAACATTGATATAGCTCTTGACTTCTCAATAGAGTCAATTTATCATTTGAACGTATAGACGTCTAAACGCCTATTAACCCATAAACAAAAATTTACATTTTTTTGAGAGAAACTAGCTTGACGAACTTAAATCAATCAACTATTGCGGCCCGAGCTGGTATAGAAGCAAAAACTCAACATGGTGATATCACACCGCCTTTACACTTGAGTAGTAACTTTAGTTTTGCTGATTTTGATAAACCAAGGGAATACGATTATTCGCGTTCTGGGAACCCAACCAGAACATTACTTGCCGAAACATTAGCCGAACTTGAAAACGGGGCCGGTGCGGTTGTGACTTCTTCTGGTATGGCCGCCATTACCTTAGCGTTGCAATTACTAAAACCACAGGATTTATTAATCGCGCCACATGATTGTTATGGCGGGACATACAGATTATTTACCAGCCTCTCTGAAAAAGGTGCTTTTAAAGTAAAGTTTGTTGATCAAGCGAACACAAAAGCACTAAATTTAGCCATTGCAGAAAAACCAGCTTTAATCTGGATTGAAACCCCGAGCAACCCACTTTTAAGAGTTGTCTGTATAAGATCGATTGTGAAGAAAGCAAAAGCGGCTAACGCACTCACCTTGGTTGACAATACTTTTTTATCTCCAGCCCTGCAACAGCCCTTAAATTTAGGCGCTGATCTCGTTTTACATTCTACAACTAAGTATATTAACGGACACAGTGATGTTGTAGGTGGGGCAGTTATTGCAAAAACCACCAAGCTTGCTGAAGAGCTTGCTTGGTGGGCGAATTGTCTCGGCCTAACAGGCTCTCCCTTTGATAGCTTCTTAACACTAAGAGGCTTGCGTACACTGAAGCCCAGACTACGCCAACATCAGGAAAACACAGCTGCTCTGGTTGATTTATTAGTAAAACATCCAGCGGTAACCAAGGTCCATTATCCCGGTCTTAAGAGCGATCCAGGTCATCAGATAGCCGCAAGTCAACAGTCTGGATTTGGTGCTATGGTAAGTTTTGAGCTTGCCGGTAACACTGACAACATTAAACGCCTACTCAAAAACTTAACGCTCTTTTCTCTGGCAGAATCACTCGGTGGTGTTGAATCACTGATTGCCCATCCTGCGACCATGACACATGCAGCTATGACGCCTGAAGCACGCAACATCGCTGGGATCAGCAGCCAATTATTACGCCTGTCTGTGGGAATTGAAGATGCAGACGACTTGCTTGCTGATTTCGCCAAGGCACTTGATTCCAGTCTACTGGAGACCAGCCCCCTTCTATCAGTGAGCTATGCATCCCTAGTCACCCAACAAGAAGCAGTCTTGCAAGAGGCTTAATTTAATTTAATACCGCCTCAACGCAAATCACTCGCGCACTCAAGTGAAATGGAAATCCGCCGTACCGCAAGATTGAACCTGATCACAACAAGCTGAGAAAGCCTCGCAGAATGACTATTCTGAGCGTAAAAATCGCACAACTCAACATATTTACTGCATAACACCACTACTCCGTAATATAGGCTCTGATTACAACGGAGAACACCTAGAAAACACGCGGGTTTTTTCTCCAAATACGAACAGAAAATCAGCCAATTGAACAGCTCATATCAGTTCCGCAACACATCGGTGATTTAATTTTACCGTGGCCGTTCGGGCATTTGGAAATCTGCACTTCAGTACCGTTATCAAGCGTTAATTTGTCATTATCCAGGGGTGCGGCACACTTACCACAGCTGGCATTGACGCTCATTTCGCATTTTTTACATTCATAAGTTGGCATATTTTTGTTACTCCTTAATATATTTTTGAATCAATTACAGCATTGATAATAACAGCCCAGCATGGAATTACTTAAGTGCTCACTAATTTCATCAATACTACCCCTTGACAGCATCACTAAAACAGAATAAATTTAGACCATGGCTAACAACACTCAATTCCTACTACTTCAACTTCTACTCGCAAGTCGATTGCGCGGGTCTTGTTGTCTTGTTTAGCTAAAAAAAACAAATTCATACAAAACCCGCGTTTATAACGCGGGTTTTTTTTTGCCACCACTGAAACTACCGAAAAATACCATGAGTAATAAAATCATTATCTTTGACACGACCCTACGCGATGGCGAACAGGCGCTGAATGCCAGTTTATCGGTGCATGAGAAGCTCCAAATTGCGCTGGCGATTGAACGCCTCGGGGTTGATGTTATGGAGGTTGGTTTTCCGGTATCTTCACCCGGTGATTTTGAATCCGTACAAAAGATTGCTGCAACTATCAAAAACTCCACGGTCTGTGCGCTTTCCAGAGCACTTGAAGGCGATATAAAGGCCTGTGCCGATGCGCTCTCAGTTGCCGAACAATTCCGTATCCATACCTTTATTTCAACTTCGGATGTGCATGTACAGAAAAAACTGCGCTGTGAATTTCAGGATGTTTTGGATATGGCGGTTAAGGCGGTTAAATATGCACGCAATTTTACCGATGATGTCGAGTTTTCCTGCGAAGATGCCGGGCGTACACCAATTGATAATTTATGCCGGATGGTAGAAATGGCCATTAAAGCTGGCGCCACTACCGTCAATATTCCCGATACCGTAGGTTATACCCTTCCGGATGAGTTTTCCGGAATCATTACCCAGTTATTTAACCGTGTGCCGAATATTGATCAGGCAGTTATTTCGGTGCATTGTCACAACGACATGGGCTTGGCGGTCGCCAATTCACTGGCCGCTGTTAACGCCGGAGCGCGGCAAGTTGAGTGCACCGTGAATGGCATTGGTGAAAGAGCCGGCAATGCCGCACTGGAAGAAATTGCCATGATTCTGCGGACCCGCAAGCAGCAATTGAACCTGACGACGAATATCAACCACCGCGAGATTTCACGCACTTCCAAGTTGGTCAGCCATTTGTGCAATATGCCAGTGCAGGCCAACAAAGCTATTGTTGGCGGGAATGCCTTCAGTCATTCTTCAGGAATTCATCAGGACGGCGTACTTAAAGCCCGTAACACCTATGAGATCATGACCCCGGAAAGTGTCGGCATTAACCAGAATAAACTCAATCTAACTTCACGCAGTGGCCGGCATGTTATCAAACACCGCATGGCTGAGTTGGGCTATTTGGAGAAAGATTACGATTTAGAAGCCTTATATCAGGACTTTCTGGTGTTAGCCGATAAGAAAGGCCAGGTATTCGATGATGACCTCGAAGCGATGTTGTTTATGGAGCAACAAGACCATAAACAGGACCACTACACACTGGATTATTTGAGTGTCCAGTCTGGCTTGAATGTTATCGCTACTGCCAGTATCCAGCTTTCTGCCGCCGGTAAAACAACAGAAAAAGCGGCCACAGGCAACGGCCCGGTTGATGCATTATTTAGCGCGGTTCGCCAAGCAATTGTATTTAAATTTGATGTCATCAGCTACCGTATATCTGCCAAAGGTAAAGGCGAAGACAGCCTCGGCCAGGTCGAGTTAATTGTCGCCTGGGAGGGGCGAAATTTTCACGGTTTCGGCCTCGCCACCGATATTATCGAGGCCAGTGCCAAAGCGCTTATTCATGTGTTGAATAATATTCATCGTGCCCAGACTGTGGCGAGAATTAAGCAGCAATCCAATAATCAAAAACAAGCAGTTGCAGGGTAAAAAATGTCTCAACCCAAAGCAAACATCGCAATTTTGGCCGGCGACGGTATTGGCCCTGAAACAATGGCCGAGGCCATTAAAGTTATCACTGTTGTTAGCCAACAATTAGCCATTCCGCTGGAGTTAAATGAATATGCTGTTGGCGGTTATGCTATCGATCAACACGGTGAGGCGCTGCCACAGGCAACCATAAAGGGTTGTGAGCAGGCGGATGCCATTTTATTCGGCGCTGTAGGCGGGCCAAAATGGACTGGGTTGCCACCGGCCGAACAGCCTGAGCGTGCCGCCCTGCTGGGGCTACGTGGACACTTTAATCTTTTTTGCAATATGCGCCCTGCACAACTGTCAGCAGAAATGTCCCAGCTTTCGCCACTGCGGGCGGATATTTCGGCCAAAGGTTTTGATATTCTGGTCATGCGTGAACTCACCAGTGGGATTTATTTTGGCAGCCCTAAGGGTCGCAGTGGCAGTGGGGATTCAGAAACTGGTATAGATACAATGGTATATACCCGCGCTGAAATCAGTCGCATTGCCCACCTTGCCTTTCAAGCAGCGATGAAACGCCGTTTGCATGTTACTTCTGTTGATAAAGCCAATGTACTGGCATCCAGCCAATTGTGGCGTGATGTGGTGATCGAAGTTTCTGTAGATTATCCACAGGTTCAGTTGGAGCATATGTATATCGATAATGCTGCTATGCAGATGATCCGCTCACCTTCACAATTTGATGTGGTTTTATGCTCCAACCTGTTCGGCGACATTCTCTCTGACGAGTGCGCAATTATCACCGGTTCCATGGGTATGCTGCCATCTGCGAGTTTGAATAAAGACGGCTTCGGTCTGTATGAACCGGCTGGCGGCAGTGCGCCGGATATTGCCGGCAAAGGTATTGCTAATCCGCTTGCACAAATTCTATCTGCGGCACTGATGTTTCGATATAGCCTGAATAATGAGGCGGCCGCAAGCTTAATTGAACAAGCCGTTGCCCGAACCCTAGCAGCCGGACATTTAACCGCCGACCTGCTGCTTGAAAAGCAAAACACAGCTGCCATTAGCACGCTGCAAATGGGCGATTTTATCTGTACAAAAATTGAGGAAATTGCGCGTGACTGAGACAAGTACATTATATGAAAAAATCTGGCGCCAGCATCTGGTCACTGATAAGCCGGAAGAAACTCCGCTTTTGTATGTCGACCGGCATTTAATCCATGAGGTAACATCCCCACAAGCCTTTGCCAGCCTGAGATTTTACGGGCGCAAAGCACGCTGCCCAGAACGCACAATTGCCACCATGGATCACAATATTTCCACCCGCTCACTGGGTTATTCCGCCGTGGGGTCAGCCAGTGAAAACCAACTGCGTACCTTAGAAAAAAACTGTACAGAGTTTGGCATCGAACTGTTCGGCATGGGGCATAAAAACCAAGGTATTGTGCATGTTATTGGGCCGGAGTTAGGGCTCACCCTGCCGGGTAGTATTATCGTCTGTGGAGACTCGCACACAGCAACTCACGGTGCCTTTGGCGCATTAGCGTTTGGTATTGGCACCTCAGAAGTCGAGCATGTGCTAGCCACCCAAACCCTGCGCCAGAATAAAGCCAAAACCATGAACATTATTGTTTCCGGCACAGCACCTGATAGCATCAGCGCGAAAGATATTATTCTCAGCATTATCGGAAAAATTGGTCATGCCGGTGCAACCGGCTATGTAGTGGAATACTCTGGTGATGCTATTACGGCGTTATCCATGGAAGAACGGATGACCGTCTGCAATATGTCGATAGAACTTGGAGCCAAAGCCGGTCTTATCGCTGCTGACCAGACAACTTTTGACTATCTCACAGGCCGTGAGTACACACCTGCAGGTAATGAATGGGATGCTGCACTGGAGCAATGGCAACAGCTTTACAGTGATGAAGGTGCTCGTTTTGATAAAACCGTGCGCTTGAATGCAGCAGACCTAAGCACCCAGGTGACCTGGGGGACTAACCCGGGACAAGTGGTTGCAGCCAGCGGCAAGGTGCCGTCCCCTGAAGATTTCAGCAACCCGACCGATCGTCATTCATGCAAGCAGGCATTAACTTATATGGGCTTGAAAGCCGGTCAAAAAATTACTGATATCCGTATTAATAAAGTCTTTATCGGCTCCTGCACCAACAGCCGAATTGAAGACCTGCGCGCGGCGGCAGGGGTAATTGCTGATGCTAAAGTAGCAACTGGTGTTGATGCCATTATAGTTCCGGGCTCTTATCATGTTAGTAATCAGGCTGTGGAGGAGGGGCTTGATACGATCTTTATTGAAGCCGGCTTCGAGTGGCGCTTGCCGGGCTGTTCAATGTGCCTAGCGATGAACGACGATATTCTTGAGGCCGGCGATCGCTGCGCTTCCACCAGTAATCGTAACTTCGAAGGCCGTCAGGGCCGCGCCAGTCGCACCCACTTAGTCAGCCCCGCGATGGCAGCTGCGGCGGCGATTGCCGGCCATTTTGTGGATTTAGATGGAGCAAATCAAAATGGATAAATTTAGCAGCCATAAAGGTCAAATCGCCCCGCTAGATCAGGCCAACATCGACACGGATCAAATTATTCCCAAGCAGTTTTTAAAAAGCACTGAACGGGTAGGTTTTGGTAAGCATCTGTTTCACGACTGGCGTTATTTGGATGATCAGGGCACAGAGAATAACCCCGAATTTAACCTCAACCGCCCTGCTTACAAGACTGCCTCCATTTTAATCACTGGGAAAAACTTTGGTTGTGGTAGCAGCCGCGAACATGCACCCTGGGCATTGCAGGAATATGGTTTTAAAGTCATTATAGCGTCGAGTTTTGCCGATATTTTCTATGGCAACTGTATTAACATAGGCTTACTTCCTATTATTTTAACGACGACAGAAATCGAACATTTAACCACAGCCGCGCAGCAAGATGAGTTGATCCTTAACATTGACCTGGCGGCTCAGACTGTAAGCACGGGTGGTAATGTTTATCACTTTGAAATCAACAGTTTTCACAAACACTGCCTGCAACAAGGCGTTGACAGCATCGACTGGACACTGGCGAGTGAAACTGAAATTACGGCTTATGAACAAAGCATACCGAATTGGCGCTAATACCCCTCCCGCTTTTGCTCTTGCCTAGGGTGAGTTACCCGCAGGCGTAACCCACCGAAGGGTGAGAATGATCCGATCGTCCGGGCAATGCATACCACCCGGTGCGTTCGCAATCTTAACGCACCCGACGCGATTCGTATTTACTCCGGTGGTTTCAGGCCTGTGTGTTGCCGCCTTGCAAAAATGAACGATAGGCGGGGTTATTGGTTTCTTCTGTCCATTCATAACCGAGGGCTTTGAAATGCCGAAAAAAGGCCAGTTCCTGATCTTTTTCAACTTCAAAGCCGGCTAGTACCTGACCGAATGCTGCGCCGTGGTTGCGATAGTGAAACAAGGTAATATTAAATAATGAGCCGAGGGTGTTTAAAAACTCCTGTAGAGCCCCAGGATACTCCGGTGACTGGAAACGAAATATCCTTTCATTTACACCGGCCTGACCTGTGCCGCCCACCATATGCCGAATATGCAGTTTGGCCAGTTCGTTGTCAGAAAAATCTTCTACTTTATATTGGTTACTGGATAACTCAGCAAGCAGTTGCCGGGACTCTTGCGCACCACCTGTAAGTCGAATTCCGACAAAGATATTGGCAGTATTCTCACCGTTATAGCGATAATTAAACTCGGTTATCACCCGACCGCCAAGGGCCTCACAAAAGCGTTTAAAACTGCCCTTCTCTTCCGGGATAGTAACGGCAAGAATGGCTTCTTTTTGTTCGCCCAGTTCACAGCGTTCGGAAACATAGCGTAAATTATGAAAGTTCATATTGGCGCCGGACAAAATTGCCACCATTTGCTGGTTATCAGTCACTTCGTTTTCGTGGCAATATTTTTGCAAGCCCGCCAACGATAAGGCTCCGGCCGGTTCGGCTATCACCCGGGTTTCTTCAAAAATATCTTTTATTGATGTGCAAATCTCGTCACTACTAACCACGATCACTTGATCACAGTATTGACGAATTAATCGGAACGTTTCATCGCCGATGCGTTTCACAGCTACCCCGTCAGCAAATAAGCCTACGCTTTCGAGGTCTACAGGATGACCGGCATCCATTGCCGCTTGAAGGCAGGCCGAGTCGTCAGCCTCAACCGCTATAACCTTGATTTCAGGACACATTTGCTTCAGGTAAACTGCCATACCTGCCAGCAAGCCACCACCACCGCAGGGAATGAAAACCACATCCGGGTGGGGTATCTGGCGTAGTAATTCAACTGCAACTGTGCCTTGGCCTGCAATTACCTCGGGGCTATTAAAGGGGTGGATGATGGTTTTGTTCTCCACCCCTGCCAATTTAAGGCAGGCTGATTGTGCCTCATCAAAACTTTTTCCCAGCAGACGCACATCTGCGCCCAAGCGGCGAACATTATCGATCTTGATTTCAGGGGTGGTGATTGGCATGACGATAGTGGCATCAACACCCAGCTTTTTCGCTGCCAAGGCTAAACCTTGCGCATGATTTCCGGCCGATGCTGCAATCACACCCTTTTGTTTTTGTTCTGCTGAAAGATGTATCAACTTGTTATAAGAACCGCGCAGTTTGAAAGAATGAACCGGTTGTTGGTCCTCGCGTTTTAATAAAACTTTGACCCCTAAACGCTGAGATATTTTATCCAGCGGCGTAATATCAGTTTCGCGGGCAACATCATATACCGGCGCTAACAGGATATTCCTCAGGTAGTTAAAGCTTTCATTTGGGGACATTTTTATTCCTGTGATTTGTTGCATTCATTCGCTAAAACGCTGCTTCCCCGCCTTCGCGGGGATGACGGGGGTGTGTTTACGCATACCAATCTCATCAGCTAGCAACTCAAACCAGTAAGTCTTTATTTCTCACCGCGCCTTTATCGGCACTGGTGGCCAGCAAGGCATATACCTTTAAGGCATCACTGACTTTACGAACTCTGTTAACGGGTCGCCACGCCTGCTCACCTTTTGCCAACATAGCTGCTTGTCGCCGGTCTATTTCAGCTACCGGTATATCCAGGTGAATTACGCGCTGGGGAATGTCAATTTGAATCGGATCGCCCTGCTCAATCAGTGCGATAACACCACCTGATGCGGCCTCAGGCGACACATGCCCTATAGATAAGCCTGAGGTACCACCGGAGAAACGACCATCGGTAATCAGCGCGCATTTTGTACCCAAACCCATGCTCTTCAGGTAGGTGGTGGGATACAGCATTTCCTGCATTCCGGGGCCACCTTTGGGCCCCTCATAGCGAATCACGACAACATCACCGGCTTTTACTTTACCGGCAAGAATCCCTTCAACCGCGGACTCCTGGCTTTCAAAGACATTGGCCACACCCCTAAACAGTAAATTTTCTTCGGCTACCCCTGCGGTTTTAACAATGCAACCGTCAATGGCCAAATTACCGCTAAGAATAGCCAGCCCGCCATCTTGAGAATAGGCATATTCTTGGCTGCGAATACAACCTTGTTTACGGTCGGTATCCAGACTCTCGTAGCGACAGTTCTGACTAAATGCTTTAGTCGTGCGAATCCCCGCAGGCCCTGCCCGGTAAAAGTCCAAAATAGCCTGGTCTTTTGTCAGGGTAATATCGTATTGATCAATTTGTTCGGCCAGGCTTATACCTAATACAGTCTGCATAT
>QIKG01000097.1 GCA_003232965.1 Oceanospirillales bacterium | reverse complement strand
GCAACTTGTTGATCAGTCTACTTTTGGACAGGTACAGACGGTATTTAATAAATAATCTAAACCTTTCAATACTATTTAAAGCCGGCTCGAGGGCCGGCTTTTTTTTGGCTGGCGTGTTGCATTGTCTCAACTGTTGAATCTGTCATAATCGTTCTCATCGAGTAATTATGAACAATTTGGACTATTTGAGACTCGTTTCATATCCGAGTTGACTCATGGTAAAAGGTAACCCTAGTTTTCTCTGAAACAGAGCCTGATGCCATCACTCGGTCATACGGCGTGCGCGAAAAGTCGTATTTCTTGTAGTACTTTGAGTTAATGCGTTTCTTTTCCACCAGCTTCATACTGGGGCAGAAATGGTTTTTTGTATTTCGAGCATTTTCGGTTACATGTAACTTGAGCGGACAAGGTCTTTTTATTGACAGATTAAATGATTAGTGCTACTTTGAATACGGGTATGTATTAGGGGAAAGTCCAATCAATAAATGCACTTCTGACAAATTTTGACGGTACGCATCAGGATTTGGTGTGTAGTGGCATTAAAGCTTTGTTGGAGATTTTTGTGTTTGGAATTATATATAATATATATCGAATTGTAGCCTGCTACTAATAAACATACAACTTTTAAGGGAGAAAAACATGAAATATAAACTAGCTCTAACAGCGTTGGCTTTAATAGCCAGCCCGAGCTTATTCGCACAAACTTGCCCGGATGGTGTTACATATAATACAGATGCCAGTGTCTTCGACAGCAACACAGTAACCGACGGCTCAACGATATTTCCAGTTGGAGGGTCGGGCATTTCAAACGGTAGTTTCGCCGTATGTGATCACCCGGGTGTGCAAATTGCAGGGAGAATTTCGGAGCGGTTTGTGGGTCCAATAACGCCAACACCAGGCACGGCTGATTATCCGTCACCAGCCGGTGATCCGAATAATGATGGTCGTGCTGCCTGGAATATTGAAGGACATATTGATTTTGGTTTTGCAATCGGTGACGGCGGCACACCACCGGAAATGTTGGGCGATGTGAATCTTACTGTAAAAGTTGACTGTGACCCTGCAACTGACATTATTGACGGGCCAACTCTGCCACTCGATCTGGTACCGGATACGGCTGTACTATTACAGTTTTCTCAAAATATCGGCTTTGGTTTTCTCTGCGAAAATTATGGTGCCGGTTTTGACCCGGATGCCGATGGCCACTATTCATTTGTACTGACATTATTAGAAGAAAACATCCCGAGTACAACGGTGCTCGCCAGCTTACAGGTAAATGCTATTGTCGGAAATCCGATAATGGCGCCAAAAATCAGTGCGGTTGGTATTATTGAGTCCCAGCAGGATGGCTTTAAATTTCCGGATGGTACCGTGCAAACTACAGCAGCCGTACCGGGCCCACCGCCTGCAGCTTTTCCCTCTACTTATATAGTCACGGTTGATAACGATGTGCCAGCCCCACGTGTTGCGTTGCAGTTTGCGGCCTGTGATGCGGGTGACAAAATAATTGGTGGCGGCGGTCGTTGTCGTGCTGGTGGGTTTTTTGGTGACCATATGCACAAAACTTGCCCAGCAAATGCAGCAGGTGCCTGCCTGGATAACGGTGGTGCCGATTTTCAGACCTGGGCGGTACAGTGTGATGGAAACACATCACGGGCTTTTGCCTACGCGGTCTGTCTGGATATGACACCTTGAACAATTGCTGTCAAATTATTGTACACTAAGCTATAAGAACTGAAAAATTGGAGATATATTATGAAAAATCTAAACTATAAAGTATTGGGTGTGCTGCTAGTTGCGCCTTTGTTCGCCTTATCATCAAATCTGCAGGCGCAAATGCATGTAGATGCTTTAGGTAATGTTGGTGTTGGCACCTTTACGCCGGATTCGCAAATAGATATTGAAGACATTGGCCCAGCTTTTCGTCTTACCAACACCGGGCCTGGTTCGGGTAATTGGGAAGTTTTTGTTAACCCCAATACGGGCCGTTTCAATTTAGCTAACCGCGAGGCGGGTGCTGGTGTAGTACCGTTTAAGTTTGATGATGGTGCAGGTAACAACATGTTGCGTATTGGTATTAACGGTGCCAATGGTCTGGCTCCGCGCACGGTCAGTATAGGCGGAATCAACTTTGGTGAAGAAACGACCTTGGATGTTAGAGGCTCCATTATGGTGCATGGCTCTATAGTGCATGCGGATTATGTCTTCGAGCCAGGTTATGACCTAATGACCATAAAAGAGAACGCGGACTTTATGTGGCAGAACAAACATCTGCCGTCGCTACCAAAAGCACCTAAAGGTCTGAAGGGCCCGGTTAATCTGGTGGGCCACCAGATGGGCATGCTAGAAGAGCTGGAAAAGGCACACATCTACATTGATCAGTTGAATAAGGATAATCAGGCACTGATCAATGGGCATAGGGAGTTATTAAAGGCTGTCAGCTTACTACAAGACAAGCTGGATAGAGTTGATCAGCTGGAGCAGTTAGTGAATCAACTGATTACATCACAAAAGGGAAAAAGTATTTTGACATCCCTAAAATAATGTAATTGAACTATAAAAAACCATCTTTGGGTGGTTTTAGATTAAAATATTCCCCGGCTTAAAGCCGGGGTTTGTTTTATGGGGGTACAAATATATTTGTTTTTGTTTTATATGAATTCAAGTAATATATGGACGTAAGCGAAACGCTGAACTAATTAATTATAATTGGACGCAGGTCTATCCTGATGAGCGTAAGAACCCGTTGCTTCCGTAATATAAACCTGTGCCCTTATTGCCCTTTGTTGATACCGGTTATTGTAATGAATTTTTGTTTCACAACCCCATGATTTCCGACGATTACAAATGTATTTTTATTCATGTACCTAAGTGTGCAGGTGAGAGTGTGGAAACATTGTTACTTGGCGGGCCTTTCAACACATCTACCTATTGTGGGCACACGGAAAAGCATTGGGGTGTGAAAGAAATCAAGAAAAAGTACCCCGCAAAGTATGCAGCTTATTTTAGCTTCTCAATCGTCCGAAACCCGTGGGAAAGAGTGGTGTCATGGGTAAAATACCGGGACATGAGGCGGGAGAGAACATCCGGCAAGTTCGAAGACCGTCTTTGGTCGGACCTTAATGACGACACGTTCGTTGATTACATGATTAAGCACTCATGTTCGAAGATGCTTTATCTAGACGGAGAAGTCGGGGTTGACCGCATTATTAGGATGGAAAATCTTGAAAGAGACTTTAGCGGAATATGTGATCTGTTAGGCCTGCAGGGACTACTGTTACCCCACGTAAATAAAACTGAGCATGAAGCCTTTGCGATATACTATAATGATAGAAGCAGGGAAAGGGTGGCGGAGGTGTTTTCAGACGACATTTGCTTGTTTAACTATAAATTTGAATGCCTGTAGTGGTTTATTTATTAAATGAATCCATCGACTAGAAGAGGGCGTTCAAAATTCTGTGTCAACATAGTTTAAATTACACCCTCAAGAAATTTGGTTACTCTAAACCAAGCAATTAAGCATCCACATGCTTAAAGGAACAGTCAGTTGCATGGTCGTTTAAGCGGCCTCCTGCAGTTGTATGTAGTACACCGTGTTACCAGCTTATGATTGTTGATCAACGATTTCTTTACCTATCTCATCGGTTGGTATTCCCAAAAATTCATATAATGAAGTTGTGTTGTCTTCAAGCTCTCGAATGCATGAACAAGGCATGTTTGACACTAGTGTTTTTGAGGCTGATTCATAATCATACCCAAGTAACTCAAACCTCTTTTTACCAATATAATTAAGATAATCATAAAGCAGTCGCCAGTGCTGCGGGTCATCTAAATTATCAACCCATTTCATTGCATTATCTGTATCAATAGTTTTTCTTTTATATACTTTGTGAGGGTCACCATAAGGCCATTTTTCATCATCACTATTATTGTACTCAGTAAGGATGTTTTGATTAAATTTTACTCCCAAATAGTTAAACACCTCTTGGAAAGTATTTACCGGATCAGATAAAATATCTTCATAGCGTAAAAAAAAGAAATCATTCTTTTTTATTGCGACTAGCTTTGAAAGAATATCGAGACCAGTGACTAAGTCAATTTTGAAATTAGCAAGCCGTGTTAAATCTTTATTTGCCCAGATTTTAATAACTGAACTCATTACTGCGAGCGGGTTTCTAAGGAGTATGATTATTTTAGCGTTTGGAAAAACCTCTTTGAGCTCATTCGCAATAAGGTAATATCTGGGGGTTTTGTCTAAAAAAAATCTTTTACCATACGCGCTCGAATATTCGGAATATATTGAGGTATAAGCATTGCGGATATGTTCAATATATTTTTTTCTGCCCCCGCCAGGTAGGTGAGATATAAAATCTTGTGTGGCAGTATACTCAAGTGGTTTGCTGTAATCAGCAATACAATCGGTTTTTTTTAAAGCATATAAGGGTGCAAGCATAAGCCAGGGTTCAGACCGAGTATAGATATCAGAGCTAGCCCCAAGTATTTTTTGCGTTAAAGTTGAGCCGCTTCTAGGTAGTGATATTAAAAATATTAAGTTTTTATCAGGCATATAATTTATAGTGTTTATTATTAATGCTATTAGCAGAGCTGCACCCCCATATTTAGGACAGGTTGCTTAGGAATTGTTTTCCATCAGTTATGCCGCCCTTTTCAGGTCAGCTGAACCAGCATACATCAATTCCGGCGGGTAGCGTAACATTCTTTTCTGTAATTTGGTCTGAGACTGTATTAGAAGCAGGCCATGGTTTATCCTTTCGATTTTTTTACCACCAAAGTAAAAGTGAGAGGTGACCTATGAATGGGGTACAGCCCTGAAAATCCTGGCTGTCGCTTCCGGAAGGAACGATGTAAAATGCTCAGGATAGAGGTTTCTGAAAAAGTCGGGGTTATGACTAATAAACAATGGTTTTTAATAACTTAAATATATGCCAAATATAGGCCAGCCACAGATGACTCTTAAACTATGACAGCCAACCCACAAATCCCTAAAGTTCCTGCTAAAACTATGGGTAGGGCTGAGGTTTGTATTTTACTATCCACTTATAATGGTGCCGAATATTTAGCCTGCCAAATAGAAAGTATCCAGGCACAAACCTTCAAGCAATGGCTGCTTTTGATTCGTGATGATGGCTCTGTTGATACGACAACGACACTAATTGATAAATATTGCCACGCCGACCCTCGAATTAAACATATTGAGTCTGTTAATTCAGTAAATACAGGCCCCCGAGCAAGTTTTGCTCGTTTATTGGTTCATGCCCTGGAAACCAAGGCGCAATTGATTATGTTTAGCGATCAAGATGACTATTGGGAGCCGACTAAAACCCAACAATTTTATGATAAATTTGCTGCCGAAAATGGTCCATGTTTGATCTACAGCAATATTGAATTAACTGACTCGGAGCTGCAACCTGTTGAAACGGCTTACTCTTTTCAAAGGGGTTTAAATGAAGGGGGTAATACTAAACTGAATAGCTTATTAAGCCTCAATCATATCCCCGGGTGCTGCATGGCAATAAACAGGAAATTAGCAGAGCTTGCCAGCCCAATACCTGAGACAGCGCTTATGCATGACTGGTGGTTGGCTTTAACCGCTGCCGCTTGTGGAAAATTGATTTTTATAGATGAAAAGCTGATTAAATACAGGCAGCACACGGGTAATACAATAGGTGTTACTTCCATTGGGCGCTTGCTAATAAATTACAAACAGTGGGCAAGTTCATGGACAAAAGGGTCGAACGAGCTATGTCAGACCATTAACCAGGCTAAGGAACTCACAACTCGTCTAAAACTGCGGAATATTCAAAGTCCTGAGCTTTTGGGTTATCTTGAAAAGTATGCGAACTTAGCTGAAATAAGTCCATATAAGAGAATTAAAACAGCGCATCAGCTTGGCTTACGCAAAGGTGTTTTGCGATGGGTGCTTTATGTGCACTTGGTATTTCTCCACTGTGGTGGAGGTGCTGAGCCAGAACCGTAAAGCTTATGCAGCCGGCCGTAAAAAGTCCCGTAGTGCCCGGAAGGGTGCCAGCGCCAGCCTTGGGTTCTTATACCTCAAGGCGAACAGCGGCAGACCAAAGACGCGAAATAGAATGACGGATGGCAAGCACAATGGGTGGTAGCGCCAGGTATATTTGAATGCACTTAAAGCGGCGTGGTAGGCGGCAAATACCTTAGCTCTCTTGTCGGGGGAAGAATCGCCACCTTGGTGTACCACTCTGGCATCCTGGCACCACCCCAGTGTTTCACTAGTGTTTAAGTGCTCTACGAGGTCCAGTTCTTCGTAATAGAGAAAATAGTCTTCGTTTAATCCGTGCAGTCGATCTAAAAGCTCCTTTTTTATTAACATAGCCGCACCATAAATATAGTCCAGTGCAGGTGGCTCTATATGTGGCAGTTGGTTTGTCCTCAGTCCGGCGAATGCACGCTTTTCCTTACCCAGCCAGCGATAGTAAATACAGCCGCCAGCACACTGCACTTTGAAGGTTGCGGCATCGATTACCGTAGGGCCCCATATTGCCACAGCGGGGTCTTTCATAATAGCTTGAGAAAGCTGTATTAGCGAGCCTGTTTCAACTGTAAGGTCGTTATTAAGCAACCAAAAATAATCAACTTGGGCGTTTTTAGCAGCAGCAAAAATGCCTTTATTCATACCTGCAGAAAAACCAGCATTTTCAGGGTTTTCAATCACTGTAACAAGGTTATCAGCCACATTAGTATTAACCCAGTTTTTTATAACATCAGCAGATTGGTCGCTTGAGCCATTATCAACTATCCACAAATGACTATGGACATGCTCAGAACTCAAATCCATATCATCTAGTACAGAGCGTGCACATTCGAGTGTAGCGGGCGAATTTTCCCAGTTTAAAATGATAATGGCGATATTTAACATTATTCAAACATCCAGCGATAAGGACTGTTTTGGAAAAAAGTTTGTAATTCTGCTAGGTTCGGGCACCTTTGTGAAAGCGGCATATATTCTTGCTTGCGTAATGACTTTTCGACAGAAGTGGCTTGAGCACCAACAAAACTCTGGATGTCGGTAGTCAGCTGATCCCAGTCCTGGATCAGGTTTTCATAGCTTATGTGAAGGCGGTCATGCTTGTGGAAAGTTTTTGTCAGTGCACTTTCTTTTTTTAAATCGCTCTCTATTTTTTCTTGCCACCACTCATTGGAATGTGTGATAACGATATCATCAGTACCAAGGCCATCATTCAGCCACTGGCCGCGAACATTTGCGACTTCCAGACTTAATAACCGCTTAAATGTGTTCTCCCGGGATAAATGAAGTATTTTTATTTCTCTATTTTTCCGTAAATACTTCCAAACGGTATTAACACCATGTTTGCGACCATGATGTAGAAATATCTTGAATCCGACGGCCCGTACGCTATTTCGCCGGCTGCCTTCAAAAAAGGCTTGGGCCCTGGCTTTGCCATCCTGCTGAAGGGATTCGGGGTGGCTATGTTTGTTGAAATATTCCCCGGCCATAAAAATTTGGGCGTTTTGCCTGAGACCAAATTTCAAAAGATTTGAACCGCAACGACCAAGGCCAACTAGTACAAACTTCGTATTGTTTCTGAGAATCATAATGACGGAGGCCTAGAGTGAGCGAGTTTGTATATATATTTGTTTGATTTTACCGGGTAGTTTAATAATTTTACCGGGTGATATTGAAAATGTCTCAAGTATTGCCACACCAAGGCGATGCGCCGCTGATTTTTCTAAAATCATAGAACGCTCAATGAGCTGCTGTTGATTATGGTTATTAATTATTTCCTTCTCAAGTTTATTTTGTTTCTCGCGACCTCTTTTGCTAAGCATATCAAAAGCCAGCAGTATCAAGCGAAAAGGCAGAAGAAATATTAAGATGGGCCGTTTTAAAATATCAACAAAAATGGATCCAAGTCTATAGCCATAATCCATTTGAGTGATAATTGTACTCTTCTCGCTAAGCAATGGCATTGCTTTGTAGTAATTGTAGCGAGTACTTAGCCGGCCACCGGCTTTTAATAAGCCCAGAATTTTTTCAGGAATCGTGCCTTCGCGGTATAAATACTCGATGGACGCACTCTTGTTGCCTTTCAAAGCTTGGGCAACCAGCGGAAATTGCTGCCTTTTAAGCAGCAGCAAGGCCAATGGAAGGTGTTTTGCTTGTTTCCAGATAGTTTCATCCGGTACCCTCTTGAGCAAAGCAGCCAGCAAATCAAAAGCCTGTAGCTGTACTTCTGAAGCTTCTTTGTTTGTTGGTATGGATTGTTGTTTCCAGAGAAACCTGTCGTAGCGAAGGACTAAAAACCCAAGGGCACGGTTTTTAACTCGCCTCGGCAGGCCCGATGTATCCAGAATTGATATGGCCAACTGCGCGGCGATGAGTATTTGCCGGAATTTTTCAGCCGTAAATGTTTGTGTTCCCGAAAGTGCCGGACTAGCCGCTGGTCTGGCAATATACAGATACACCACTGCATTTGTTTTACAAATTGTTGTGGCACTGGTAAACAGTTTGAAATTGAAAACCTGATCTTCATGATAGCTCTGTGGGAAATATATCTTGTGTTCAAGCAGAAAGCGTCTTGAAATTAGCTTGCCGACACAACTGGGGTCGTAAAAAACATGTGGCCAGCTTGCCGGAGTAAAACTCCGCGGCGCTTTTGAATAATGGTAGTAAGACTGGTTTATTTGCTGTGTGTTTCCCTTTTCGTCTGTAGAAGCGACAAGCCCAATGGAAATATCGGCACCCGATAAACTGATTTCATGGAACAAATCAGCAAGACAATTGACCGGTAGAAGATCATCGGCATCTACAAAGGTGACAAATTGACCCCTAGCCGCATCAAGCCCCCGGTTCCGGGCCATTCCCTGTTTAGCGTTATATTGCCTGATAGCTGTTACATTGGAATGTACGTGGGAATAACTTGTAATAACATCCCAGGTGGTGTCTGTGCTGCCATCATCAACAATAACCAACTCTACACTACCGGTGTAGCTTTGCCTGAGAATAGAATCTATACAATGACTAATATAGTGTTCACAATTATAGGCAGGGATAATCACAGAGATACTATAGGCAGGTGATATATCCGTAGCGGTAGCTAATGGCACATAGTGGTCAAAGTGGTCGTTTAAGGGTAGTAGGTTATCAAAGAACAGATGGTAGTGCGGCTCTAATAAAACACTTGCTACCCCATGTTGTTGCGCAAAGTCGCTGATTTCATGCAGAAACGCTAACAAACCTCCAGCATTAAAGAAAACAGGTGCCCATTGGCTACGGGCGTTTAAGTGTGGCTCAATGAGCAAAATATCGATATCCCCGGCACTGATAATTTTTTTCCAGTTATCCGGGTTTATGGCTATATGTGCGGTCGGTTTTGAGATGGGGATGTTCAGCAAATACCCAATTTTTGTTGATTCATCAGTTTTAACCCAATCCAGTCGTTTTAAATAAGAAGTTATATCGGGCTGTTTGATTATTTTTGCTACTTTGGCGCTCCCGTGAGCGGGTTTATTTTGCAGTTGTTGGATTTTATTCACCACCCGCTTGCAATTTCCCCGGTCGCGAAATGGTAGGGTGTGGTTGAGTCGACGTAATTTATGTTCGGGAATGGTAAAGCCGGAGAGTAAATATTCTTCAAGTTGATGAATTACAGCCACTTGTGTAGAACACATATCCGTAAACATTCGGGTATCGGCGAGCGCAAAGGCATCAATCTTACGCTCGCCGAGCATAGCGGCCTTGTCAAACTGATAGCAAATAACCGGCTTTTCCATTTGACCCATATCAAACATTACACTGGAATAATCAGTTATCAACATGCTGGCATCTTCTAGCAGCGCTTTAATATTGCGGTTATCGTTTGCCCGGGTAGAAATTCTAATCTTTGAATCAACGGTTTTCTCAAATAAAGGCAGGTATTTTTCCAGCCGGAAATGCAACTTAAAAGTAACCCGGGCATCATGTGAGAGTAGCAATTTATTCAATTCTGCAGATTTCAGAAGAGCATTAAAATGCTTAAAGTAGGCGCTGGTCTTAAATTTGTGGATGTCATCTTCAGCTAAGGCCTCGCTGGCACTCCAGTGGGATGAGTCAAATGTTTTTCTCCAGGTGGGTAGGATTAAGATTTCTTTGTGCCCGGCGGAGCTATCTCTTAAGTTATCCCATCGCGGCAAGCCAGTTTGGATAAAGCTGGATTTGGGAAACCCCCAGAACCGTGAAGCAGCGTCAACATCCATCGCGCTGGTACAAATAACCCGGTTAAAATATGGATGCCCGCGTTGGTATACCCCGGGGCTGTATGCCAGATAGCCATGGGTGAGATATATAAAATCAACATCGTTATAATTTAAAGCATCAAGTGACGATACAAGAATATCGGCAGCCGTATCAGTAAAGCACATATGGCTTGCTCGCTCTATGTGTTTACTCCATTCAGGGCTGCCTTTAATGAGTATCCGGCTTTGATATTTGGGGTCAGGTGAAATTACTTTTTCATGTTTTAGAACATAATAACTTTCGATATAGGGGCAGTTATCAACACAATATTTAAATAAGGCCCAGGCATTATCTTCTGCACTTTCCCCGGCACGCTCTCCAAATAGCCAGACAGCAGAGCGCCTTCCACCCTCCCTCGTCGTAAGTTCACTCACAGGCATTTGCGCAGGTAATATGGCCTTTTGGTATATTGGCTTGGGGTAGGGGTATATGGGGCTGAAGCTGATTTCACCCGGCGCTTGGCGAATACAGATATAGTCTTTAACAATAATGGCTTTGGGAGAGGTTTGGTCTGTTTTTTCCTGCAAAAGTGATCGGTGCAATAACCCTAGCGAGGTCTTAGCAAGAGTGCTGGCCTGTAAAAGCTCCGTTATAGTGGTAACGGCGGGCATTTCAAAAAACTGGTCAACGGATGGATGTGACCAAGACGCTGTATTATCAGACCAACGGCAGGCACCATAACAGCTGAGGTGCTCTGATTCTGTAATATGATCGAGCAACAACTTAACAGCCCCGGGGAGTAGTTCATCACCCACAGAAAGAAATATAAAGTAATCGGCAATACTCTGGGTGTAGGCAGCCTGCGCCTGCTGGTCTGAAGTACAATATAAAAACCGTACGGACGGAATCCAGGGGTTTTTCTCCAAAATATTCTGATAAGGTGCTTCACCAGTGGAATCCGGCGCTGTAACTATAATAATTTCAATTAAAGTGGTGGTTTCTTGGCTGATTATACTGTTAAGAGAAGTTAAAAGCCCTTCGGCACGGCTGAGCGTGCCCAAAGATGGGCAGTCCAGTGTGTTTAGAACAACAGCAACCATCGTTTGATGCATTTAAATCCATAACTCGTGTTTGGCTGGGGTTAATTGTAAGTAATTGTAGTGACGAATGGAACTGTAGTCGAATTTAGGTAGAATTGATCATTATAGATAAGCAGGGAATAAGTGTATTTAGAGTTGTTCTCAAATTACTGAATAATCTGCAATCGGCACTGCTGATATTGAAGAAAGGTGGGAATAAATGCCACATAGAATTCTAAAAGCACTCTCTTTAAGTGGTTTACTGCTTGCAGGCACTGCTTCAGCTGATATTACTGTTGAGACTCGGTCCTTGACGTTGGCCTTTAGTGACCAGGGCGACTTGTTGGAAGTTAATGCCTGTTTTCCTGAATGCACGGCTAAGAATGTGAAACGTGCCAAATTATCTGCGCCGGTAGGCATGTTTGTGTTTGAAAAAACAGAGGTACGCCCGCTTGATGTTGAGCGAGAGCGACTTAATTCGAAAACAATACTCACTTTTAGAGATGTGGCAGGTAGTGAAATTCATCGCTGGGAAATACCTGATCAAGGTTGGGTGATTTCTGTAGCATCAAACTCTGGAGCCCGAGTAAAACTTCAGGGTGGTGAGGCGTTTACACCACCAGACACTAGTGGCTTCGGGTATTTTCTTGAACAGATGCGTTATCTGCTATTTAATAATTCGGATATTGAAACGATTGGCAAAGACAGCACCGAACAAACTCAATTTAATAGCTCCGGCTGGTTTGGTTTTCGTAGCCGATTTTGGGCTGCATTAATTCTGTCTGAACGGAGTGTGCCGTTAAAATTTGATACGGGGGTCTCCGTTGTAGGAGCAGGCTTATCTGTTATTCCTGATTCTGAAAACCGACAGATGATGAAACTATACCTTGGGCCGGTAGAGCCAAAAGCCCTAAACAAGGCTGCAGCCGAGCTTGATGGGCTCATGTAACACTATGGGCACGAAAAATTAAGAGTTAGGTTAGCTTATGTTTGTTTTTAGTTTAACTGTGGCAAGGCCCTAGTTTTCGCGACTTTTATGCAGCAGCACTAATGGTTATTCGGGTATTCGGGTATGATATGTGATTAAATGGTTAATGAAATACGCGTTTTTTAATTCAGTGGAGCTTGATGGATATATGAAATTATTAGTTTTTGTTCTTACAATGTTATTTTCTCTTAATGCTTATGCCTATTTGGATCCTGGCACCGGAAGTGTGTTGCTTCAGGTAATTCTCGGTGGTGTAGCAGCAATTGGGGTTATTATTAAAATGTATTGGCATCGCTTACGAGCAGCACTGGGCTTTGCTCAAAAAGAAGAGCAAGAAGATCTCGATGATGGATAATCAGGAGCCGACATCGGCCAGAGTAAATGCCGGTTCATTTCGTGACCGGGATGGTCGCGTCTATCATTTTCAGGGTCGTGTATTTCGCGGATTAAGTGAATCTGCCCTAGAAACATACAGAAAATTAAGTAATAAGGGCTTTTATAAGAAGCTGATAGATGCTAATAAAATTATTGGAACTAAGGAGCTTTCCCCGGAGGAGAACCCATTACCGGAAGAAATAAAGTTGCTATGGGCTGGTTTTCTTGAGCATGACCAAATTGCAGTAATTAGTTATCCGTACGAGTGGACCTTTAGTATGTTGAAGTCTGCGGCCATTCTTCAACTACAGCTAGTTGAAAGAGCTGTAAGTAATGGCTTTACATTAAAGGATGCAACACCTTATAACATTCAGTTTGTTAATTCAAAACCAGTATTTATTGATATCCCTTCATTTGAAATTCTGCAAAAAGGTGCTCCCTGGACAGGTTACAAACAGTTTTGTGAAATGTTTTTGTTTCCGCTATTGTTACAAGCCTATAAAGGCTGTAACTTCCAACCATTTATGCGAGCATCTATAGATGGTGTGGCTGTACAGGCAGCGGCTTCACTATTTAGTTTACGTGATCGTTTTCGTAAAGGTGTAATGAGCCATGTGTGGTTGCAATCCAGAATGGACCAACGGCATGGCAGTTCAACAGAGAATGTTCGTTCAAGTTTGAAATCGGCGGGTTTCAATCGTGAGTTAATTTTAGTAAATGTGCGCAAGTTACAAAAACTCATCAAGAATTTAAAGTGGGAAGCTACTGGCTCAGAATGGGGCGATTACACCCAATTTCATAACTATTCAGATAGCGATCATTTACTCAAAGAAAACTTCATTCGAAATGCGGTGACGACAGAAAAACCAAATGTTGTTTGGGATATTGGTTGTAATACAGGGCAGTTTTCCAGAATAGCAGCTGCAGAATGCGAACAGGTTGTTTCTACCGATATTGACCATGTGGCAGTTGAGAGGCTATACCTTGACCCAAATAAACCTTCAAATATTTTACCGCTAGTCCAAAACATTGCAGACCCATCACCAAATTGGGGCTGGCGGAACCGTGAGCGTAGCGACCTGCAAACACGGAGTAAACCTGATCTAGTTTTGTGTTTGGCACTTGTGCATCATGTGGTTATGACTGCAAATATTCCATTAGAAGAGTTTATTGAGTGGTTAGCCGGATTAACAAAAAAGCTTGTTATAGAGTATGTATCTAGGAAAGACGATAAAGTGATTACTTTGCTGCGAAATAAAGAAGATAAATATAAAGATTACAGTCGAGTTGAGCTCGAAAAACATTTGAAAAAATATTTTTCTATTAAAAAATCTCTCGAAGTAAATAACGGAAATCGTATTATATACTTATGCGTTCAGGACATAGAATAAGGTGAGCTCAAATTGCGCCTAGGCACAAGTAAGCTGAGTATAAGACAAGACCACATTATCAACTTGAGTTTTTATAATGACGTTAACTGAAAAGGTTAAATGGAGTAGCTTTAGCTTCTTCCTCTCATTGTGTCTGGCTTTCGAGCCAGTATTACAGCTTATATTAAATGAAAGTTTAGAAAGCGCACTGCTAGTTTATGTATATATTTTTCTTGTAGCCTTGGCCAGTTTGTTTTTAATTACATTAATTGGACTTATTTCGACACGGTTATATACTCTAGCCATTGCAAGTTTTATTGCATTATCAGCACTTGAGCTCAAGCTGATTTACACTAATACTTTCTCTGACCTTACAAGCGGTTATCTTGGCATATTTCTTATTAGCTTCATAGTTGTTTTGTTGCTACTTGCCTATAAAAAAGTGCTCCCATCAGTACCCAATATTGTATTTTATCTAGCTGTTGCAGTTGTTTTTGTTCTGGCACCACTGGTCACCACAGATAAGGCTGCCTTTGGGACAGAGGTCAAATTGACAGCTACTGAGAATCACTTTTTAGAGCAATTTTCAGATATTACCTTTGAGCAGAGGCCAAATGTTTACTTATTGGCATTTGACTCAATGATTCCACCGTATATTGCAAAAAAATACTTAGGGATAGAAAAACTTCCTTATGAGAGAGAACTCAAAAAATCTTTCATCGAGTTTGAGCATTCTGCATCAGTGTCTGTGCCAACTAAACCATCCCTTAACGGGGTAATGCGCCTTGACCAGAGAGGTCTCACTAATAGTAGGGACTATTTTAATGGTATGAAACCATCAGTTCTTAGTACCTTGTTCAAGCAAAATGGTTATGAGGTAACAACCGGGTATGCTAGTTATTATTTTGGAGAAAAAGGCCCATACATAGATCGATATGTTATCGGTCAGTTTCATACATTGAGTGATACAGTTCAGTGCGTGGATGTCGCTGATAGTTTATATCATAAATTAAGAGCGTTTGGTGTATGTGTCAACATTGGCGAGTTTAAAAATATCACGCATTTAACTACAAAACTGTTTGGCCGGAAAACAATTATTAAATATACTGGCAAATCATGGCCTGAAAAGGTATTGGAAGAGGTTAGAGATGGGGCTAATAGTAAAGCACCGCAACTTAAAATATTTTACTCATATCGACCAAATGGTCATGTGAAAAAAAATTATCGTCATACTGACCTTGATGCACAAGATGCGTATCGAAACTACTTCCTAGATGGTGCTGAACAGTTAGATAAAATTTTAGAAAAAGCAGCAAGCATAATAAGCATCAATGACCCATCAGCCATGTTGGTAGTCTTTGGTGATCATGGCGCATGGATGAGCAGGGGCATAAAGGCAGAAGAAGATCCCGAATTTTTTTATGAAGATAGACACATGGTAAGTCTCTCTGTCCTTCAAACAGATAATCATTGTGCGAATAGAGAGACCCTCGCACACTACTCAAAGCCATACAATACCACTTCTCGCATTGTGGCCTCGGTTGCCCGATGTTTGGTAAATGAGAAGGAAAGTTTTGATAGGCTTTTGGATTTCAATGAGCCTAAGCCCGTTATTAAGATGCTGATGAAATTAGACACCAAAAGAATACGGGGGGAAGAATCCATAAAAAAGCAAGTAAACTAATTATGATAGGACGAGCTAGGTGGCATACCAAATTAGAATTGACTGTTTGGTAATGATGAGCTTAGTCTTTCACTTTGATGACTCTAAATCATCGATAACCTCAAGCACTCTTTTAAACAAGTTGTATGAGGATAAGTATTTGTTTTTTGCCTTTAAAACTGCATCATAGTTATATTTAATTTCTTTATTGTTGATTTTTTGCAAAACCTCTAATGGGTTGTCTCTATCTATGGGGATTATGGCGTTGTCACCGTAATGGAGTTGTGCAAAAGGATCACCCATGTACACTGGTTGTGTCTGCGCTAAAAAACAATCAATTAGTTTTTCGGTGCTGTAGCCGGCTTCACATGTGTTTTCTATGGCTACCGAAAACTCATAAGGCAAAAGAGCGTCAATCTTATTTTCTACGAACCCCTTCAGCCTTGAATCTGTGCCAGCCCAATCGCCATAAATGTCGCAATCAATATCTGAGTCGAGAATCAACTTTATCAAGTTGTGGCGAAAGAGATAATTGGCTTTTGACCTTTCTATTCTGGGTTTTAGTGGAGAAAGGATGATACTTAACTTTTTTGACTTCTCAGGAATTACAGATACATCTTTTGTCGTAACCCACGGTAAACATAAGCTATGACCATAAATAGCGTTATCAGTGGGAGCAAAAAAATGAGAAATTACAACTGAACACCTCTTCTGGAAATATTCGGAAGTAAAATTCGGAGACCATGAAGGCTCTGTTACTATACCGATTGTTTTTTCGCGTGGGTGTAATATCTCGTAATTCGGGTTGTTAATAATGATTAAGTAATCCGGATTTTTATCCGTGATAACTATGTTCGTTTGTAAATTGAAAAGTCTCTCTGCGATATAACTATGAGTATTCTCAGCCTGTTCGATAAAAGGTCGCAAAGTCTTAACATCGCTTTTTCTTGTGGCAAACTGAAGGTGAATGGGTGTGGGTCTCATAAACGCAGTCTCAAAATCTGTTGTTGAGAAGATAAAAGATCACATTAAGTGATCTCGTATAAGTCCTTGACATACCAGTAAGAAGCATCGGCTTTTTCATTTATAATATAATTTTTATTGTATTCAAGTAATAATTTCAGATAGAAGTCATTTTCTAAAGATTTTATTAATTACGGACTGGTTTTCGAGCGCAGATAACTTTTTTTGTGTGGTGGTTAAGCGATAACGAAGCTCAGCCATTCGCGCACTGTGATATTTCTCTTTTTCACGATAATTTTTATTTCGTTCACGATAGTTGATGTTCTTAGTTTTAATCCCAGTATTTTGTTTATTGAGTCGTTCTATCTCTTTCTGTAGAAAGGATATCTCACTGTCCTTGTTAATATTCCCTGTTTGTAGCGTTGAGATCATTTTGCTTTGCTCTTCGGTTCTTTGGTTGAGGGCATTCAATGAGACATCTTTATCGTTTAAAAGTTGCTCAAGTAACTGACTGGATTTGTGCTCTTCCTCTCTATCATGCTCAAAGCGTTTCTGAAGCAGATTAATGATTTTATTTAGTGAGCTACCTTGATGTGAGAGGCTTTGAATTTCTGCTTTTAAGCTGCCCTGGTTTTTACGCAATTCTTCCAAGCTGGCAAGAAAAGCTTCGTGTTCCAGTGCCCGTTGTTTTTGAGTGGTTAAGATGGCTTCTTTGTCTGCAACAATTTGCTCAAGCAGTTGGCTGACTTTGTGGCCTTCGGTTTTTTCAAGCTCAAGGCGTTGTTGCAATAAAGTGGCAATGCCATCGAGCGACTGACCCTGATGGCTAACGCCCTGTATTTCAGTTTTGAGGCTGCCCTGATTTTTACGCAATTCTTCCAGACTGGCAAGAAAAGCTTTGTGTTCCAGTTTTCTTGCTTTTTGGGTGGTTAATATGGCTTCTCTCTCTGCGACAATTTGCTCAAGCAGTTGGCTAGGCTTTATCCCCTCGTTTCTTTCACTCTCAAGTTTAGAAAAGCTGGAAGAAACATACACTAAGGAATCATAAAACTCTTTGAAATAAACACAATAATTTAATAAGTCCTTGCAGTAGTCTTTGTTTTTTTGAAAGGCTTGTATTAATGCATACATTTTTTGTGAATGACTGGGAACTTTTTGCTGATAAACACTGCTGTTTAATGAGCGTTTAAGATCAGATTTAATAATCAGGTCTGGCTGTTGTATTAAGGCATTAACTTTGGCGTTCTGACGAATGCCACATGCTTTCGCAAGAGCTAAAATGACTTCAGTGGGGGAATCAAACCAATGGTCATAATTAATGGGTAAGAATTTGCAATCTGTATCAACGACAGAGTGTACAATGCGTGTATCCCATAAACCCTGACCCCAATCATCTGGTTTACTATTGTATTTTTGCATGGACTCAAATACCATAGTGGGATCGCGATAACTCATCACAAAAACAGGCTCAATACTGAAACTTACTAATACTTCACGCCAGAGGGGAATCAGCAGAGATGTACGCGGGTCTTTTACAGCAAATGTTTGTTTATTATCAATTTTGGAATGGATATGTCCTATTAAAGCTGCTTTAGCTTCCGCAGCTTCAGGGCTGCTTAACCAACCTGGCAAAAGCGGTAAACTTGTATGTGGCTGGATAGATTTAAGGAGCCTCCTATGAATTTCAAGAATTCGTGTATCTTCGAAAAATCCTTTTGGATTGCTAACATCTCCTTTGAGCAATTTCCCCAGGGGGCTAACCCCTAAGTAGTTTAAAACTTGCATTACCAGAGAGGTCCCGCTGCGACCGGACCCAATGACAATAATTGCTTTTCTATTTGCCATGCTTTTCATTAATTTAACTTCCGTTAATATCCTATGTCTGTGATTACCTAGTCAAACTATCAACCATCTTGACAGCGTGTTGGGTTCCTAGGTATTAATCTGACCTGTGGTTGAATTACAGCTCTATCAATCATACAACTAATGGGGAATAGGTACTGCAAAGATGCTTAGCTTACCTTTCATGTACAAAAGCTGCCTCAAAAACGGCTTTAAGAAAATAGTATGGGAAGAAAATTGTTTTCTTCCCAGGTTGACTTAGAGCTTGTACAAATGTTTGCCCAATCCTTATGGATGATGAAGTTTGTAATTGTAAGATTGCTTTTTCTTTTTGAATAATTCTATTTTCTTTGTTTCCATTTTTAGATTGTAAGGTTTTGATCTTGCTGATTAACTCACGTTGGTTTTGTTGTAATTTAGCAATCTTTTTTATTCGTATAGTAGAGGTATTTTGAAAGGACTGAGATGCTACTGTAGTGTTTTCAAGCAAAACGTGGAGTTCAGATATTTCATGCAGTCTATTATTTAGTTTCTCAGTCAATCTCTGATTGTCAAATGTAACCCGATCAGACTGTTCTACTAATAGTAAGTATTCGTATTTATATTCTTTGACTATATTTTTTAAAGAGCTTGACAAGTCCTCTGTATATTTGACTAATTTGTGGTTCTCATCTCGATATTCCTCAAGCTCTTTTTTAAGTACTCTTGATTGCAATTGGATTTGTGCTTTTTCTAAATCTGTTTCTTTAATCTCTTTCACCACTCTGCTCCATTTTTTATACCGGTTGCCATTTTCTGTCTTTAGTGATTTCAATCGAGACTTTAAGGGCTTTCTAATTCTTTAGCCTCGTTTTCGCTTGTAGGTCTAATTTGTGGTTCTCATATCGTGATTTATCAAGCTCATATTTAGGTTTATTGATTGTAATTTAGTTTTTTTAACGTCTTTAAATACTGCGCTCCATTTGCTATTAAACTTACCATTATCTGTATCTGTATTCCCCTGATTATTAACCTATTTCAAAAATAGGGACCATGACCTGTTCCTGCTCTGGGCTAATGGTTGCTGGGAGGATATCACTTCTTTGTTAGGTTATGGTGAGTTTTCAATAATTTCGTATATGTTGGTATAAGAATATTCTCAATAAGATTTTCCCAGTCAAAGGTTTTAACTACTTTAAGATTATTGTTAATTTTAGTGTGTGATACACCATCTTTAAGAAAGCATTCAAAAGCATCTATGATCCCGTTAGATGAGTTTTTAAAAAGATCGAATTTAAAACCAAACCGATTAACAAAGTCTTTATGTCCTTTAGTATCAGAAGCTAGAACAGGTAAGCCTGCTGCAGCATATTCCAAGGATTTTAAGGATGGTGCTCTTGTAAATTTATCATAAGGTACATACGCTATTCCAACATCATAATTTTGCATGATTTTATAAATTTCATGTTGAGGTAAAAACCCTTTTAATTGCACATGGTTATTAATTTTCTTAGAAGATATTAGTTCATTGATTGGACCAACTGCATTCCCATCACCAATTATATCTAAAGTAACTCTTGCTTCAGTGTTGGCTGCGAATTTTGCAAATGATTCGACCAGTAAAAAAAGTTGACGTGATTTTGTTACACTTCCAATATATACAAACTTCACAGGCTTTAGTTTGCCGATATTTGCAAATGGAATTTTTGCTAACTCAACCCCTAGGGGTAGCTCGATAAATCTTTTAAAACGAAAAGGCAAATTATCCTTAATTGTTAACTTTGAGTGAGTCAGGATTTGGTCATAATAAAATTGACATAAAAAGTAGCGCCACAACACTTTGTTAAGTTCTGTACGGTTTTTTGTTACAGGCGGGGATCGAAAATCTAATACCCATTTAACATTTGGGGTTAACCCTCGTAGCAAATATGGGTATCTTAAGCAATCAGGCCCGTGGAAGATATGTATAATATCCGGCTTTATTTTATATATATGATTTAAGACCTTCAAAACTCTTTCTGTAGTATTGCGGGAATATACATCATGAATTTCGAGATCTGGGCAACTAAAAACAACTTTCTCTTTAGAATGGGGTATGAAGTTTGATAGGACCGTAACATCGCACTTTTTATTTGCATATGTAGGTATAAGATAGCTGTCTGCGCCACCTAACAAACCAAAGGCTGCCCTAGTTATGTATATAATTTTCATTTTATAAGTAATTTGTCACATTTAATACATCATATCGCTTGGTGTTTCTTGATCAAGCGCGGTTGCATTATCAAGAATACGATGCTTAGGTAGCCTCCAAGTATGGCTCTGTAAATTCAAACCTCGATAAATGACCATATTAGCACTATCCAAACAACAGTAATTAAACTCTTTTTCACTCAAAGAATATAAGAAGCTACTATCGGCAGCTGCGAAAGCGTTATCTGGGTAACCTGTGGAAAGAAGAAATTCTCTCTTGCCACCTAGTAGGTTACCAGCAACATGTGTGGTCCAGTCTTCGAGTTCATTTGGCGGAATGATAGTCAGATCAGGCACCCTGAATGGTCGTTCATACACACATTCGTCACCCTCAAAAAAAAAGTAAGGAGTCGGTTTGCCGAATAAGTCTATATCTATTGATTTTAAATGAAGTGAAATATCAGAAATACAATATTTACCATAGAAGTCATCATCATCAACTCTTAGACAGTATTCTCCTTTTGCTATAGCATTCCCTATATTCAAGCAACCACCCACGAAACACTCTTGTGGCATCTGTATTACTTGAATGTCCTCTTTGTCAGAAACTAGGTCACCAACTCCTGGTAAGTCTTGTCTATTGCTATTAATGACAAGAACTAAATCTTTATTTGGGTATGACTGCTTTTCAAATGTCTCGATGCAACGTGTTAGCAGTTCTACACGAAAGGTAGGTGTAATCATGCTAATTGCAGGAAACTCAATCCAATCATGAAAAACCCCTAGCTCCATGCAGATAGACTGTAAGCGATGGGAAAAGGTATGGTTACTGTAGACCTCACGCCAAGCAAGGTGTCCGATTTTTTTCCTATCTAAATCATTGTTTTTAAAATGATTAAGCCTTTGTATCAGGGCCTTATCTGTCATTTGCTCATCTACGATATTTTTCCGTATATCACCATCTGGTAACTTTCCCCTGTACAGCACCGGTAGGCGAAAACCCGCCATTTCAAGAGCTCTCCATTGTTGCTCTGTGCTACTAAAAGTACTCACATCAAATGTTAACGCAGTTTTTGCGTATTTCAGACAGACTCTTCTTATTTCATTTGTCACACAACCGAGAATTGAACTGGAATACTCTGGGAGTTCATCTATTTTCCCTCGTAACAGTCGTCCTTTAGACTCAATTATTGCTAACCCATATTTTTTCAATATGCTTAGTACTTGCAGCTTTTCCGAATGGCGTATCAGATCTACCCAGCCATCAAATAGGATACCGAGTTCAAATTCGTTGGTATCCCCATGTTCTCTAAAAGCATTATGGAGTGCAGGCTGGATTGCGGGAAGGAGTATATTTGCTTTTATGTGCTGTTTTCGTAATGACTCAACAACATTAGGATCAGCACAAAAAATATAATCGAATTGTTTTGCAAAGTCTTCATAATGACTGTGGTATAGATGATCTTTAGTATTCCAGAAGACGCATGGTATAGAAAGTTTTTTAGCCAACCGTATTAATTTTACTAAAAGTGCTGTTTGTTCATTAATGGTAACTTGTGACAGATACCAATCACCAGTTGCAGTTTCCCAACATGACTCGACAATAAGTAAGTCGAGCTTTCCATACTGCAAAATCTCGCCCCAGTTATTTGGTGTTAGTAGGAATAACTTGCCCTCATATTTTAGGCCTTCATATAATCTTTTGCTTACAATCCCAGCCATTCGTAGAGAGGAGTTAGGTTTTTTCTTCCTAGGTTTTATGGTTGATACTGGTGGTGTCCAGAAATGAACGTTTTTAAAAAATGCACCTGAATAAGGGGCAGCAGCAAGATTCATACTAGCGCCGTCTGATGAATACTTCATGTTTCGCTACCTTTTATAATATATATGTGTGATTAGCTAATTTTATTTAAGCTATTTAGGATAAAGATTTTTTATCAAATTTTCAATTGTTTTATTTATCCCATAATTGATATTTGTTATCGCATGCCAACCTAAGATTTTTTTTGCTTTGGTTGTATCAGAAAAATTTCTCATGACATCGCCGGGTCTGGCTTCTCCATATTTCAGTTTTAGGTTCGTCCCATGATGTTTTAGCTCTTGTTCTACAATTTTTGCGATTTCATTGACTGTGCGCTCTTTGCTGCTGGCAATTTGGAAAACCTCGCCACCGATATCTACCTGAGCGGATTTGATGATGGCATCTACGAGATCCAGTATATAAATAAAATCCCTGGTCTGCAGACCCGTACCATAAATTTCACAGGTCTCACCGTTTATTGCCTGTTTAATGAACTTGGCAACAACGCTGGCTTTGTGTTTGCTCCTGGGCCCGTAAACATTACCAAACCGCAAGGCAATAGTGTTGATACCAAAGGAGTGGTAATAGGCGGAACAATACCCTTCACCCGCCAGCTTGCTTGCACCATAAGGTGAAACTGGGTGGGCTGCCAGTTCCTCATGTATGGGAGGGTTTTTTAGTTCTCCAATGGGTGCGCCGGATGATGCAAAAATGAATTTATTGACAGCATTTGTCCGCGCAGCCTCCAGCATATTGAAAATGCCGATAACATTTGCCCGCATATCCCCTTCGGGATCTTCAACGGAAGGCCCAACACCGGTATTGGCTGCAAGGTGCACAATAATATCGATACCTTTGCTTGCATCTAGGCAGTCTTGTGCGTTTGTTATGTCGCCAACCAGTAACTCAACACCTTCAGGTGGGGCATCGGGGTGGCTTATTTTATTAAATTCAGCCACTTCAGCAAGGTCTTCCTCGGAACCTACCGACAAGTTATCCAGTATTCGGATGTCGGTATGCGCATCGTTTTTCAGTAGTTGTTGTATTAGCGATGTACCAATAAAGCCACAGCCTCCGGTGATAAGCCATTTTTTACTACTCACCACTTAACACCACGGAAAATACGGTCTTGCACAATGTCATCTTTATATTGAATGACTTTTTGGATGATTTCTCCAAGCGCCTCGTCTGTGAGATAGTTTGGTTTTAGCCCAAGCTCTAGCAGTCCGGTGTGTGCCGGGTTGTAGTAATGTTCTTCCAACTCTTTTCTCGGGTTTTCTATGCTTTTTATTTGTACATCCAGCCCAAACTGCTTACCAACACGCTGCACATGGTCGGCAATTTCATTCACCGAGAATGTTTCAGTTAGTTGATTGTAAATTTTCATTTCACCGCTATCAGCTGGGTTTTCTGCTGCAAGTAAAAGGCATTGCAGGGTGTCTTTCAGATTGAGGTAACCCCGCGTTTGGCCTCCTTTGCCATATACTGTTAGTGGGTAACCGGCAACGGCTTGTACAACAAAGCGATTGATAACTGTGCCAAATATCTCATCATAGGCAAAACAGGGCAACAAGCGGTCGTCGTGGGTATTTTCATCCGTAAAGATGCCATATACCGGGCCTTGCATAAGGTCGGTTACTCGTAATCCCCAGGTACGCACATAAAACCAAAGCAGATCGGTGTCCATTACTTTGGTGGTGTGGTACAAACTGCCTGCCTGGCGGGGGTAGAGAAATTTTTGGGAGCGGCCTTTGTGTTCAACTTCAAGCCAGCCTTCTTCTATATCAATATTGGGGGTGCCATATTCGCCCATTGTGCCCAGTTTGATGAGGTGAGCATCAGGGCAGTGTTCTTTCATCGCCAGCACAACATTGCCGGTGACCCCAATATTGTTTGAGAGAGTCAGCCGGGCTGCGGCTGTACTTAACATTGAATAGGGAGCAGAAGGTTGTTCGGCGTAATGAATAATGGTGTCGGGTTTAAATTCGGCAAATAGGGAATTAATAAAATTCCAGTCGCACAGGTCACCAATATGAACAGAAATATTTTTACCGGAATGATCTTCCCATATTTCTGCACGCTCGTGCAGGTTAGGCGTGGGGTAGAGGGTTCCGCTGTCGGTTTCGCGCGCAATGTTGCGCCTCAGGTAATTATCAACCACGGCAACTTCGTGGCCTTTGGCTGAAAAGTGCATTGCGGTGGGCCAGCCCAGATAACCATCACCCCCAAGTATTAGAACGCGCATTTTATTCTCCTCTTTGTTTGAGACTTTTAATCTTAAACAATATTAAACTTTTGTAAGTAGTCTTTTAATTCAGCCTGGCTAAGCATTTTTTCTTCAGATGATTTATACGGCTTAAGCAGAGCGTTAGCGACTTCATTGTTATAACTATAGTCGATATCGTACATATCCCGGAACGCCGGCAACACTACAAAATACGGCTCTGTTTCCAATGCACGGGCGGTTTCTTCATCGCTCATTAGTTCTTCATAGAGCTTTTCGCCGGGCTTGACGCCAATTTCGATAATGTTTGACCGTTTTGGTAGCGAGTGCTCTTCCACCAGCATATCTACCATTACTTCAGCAAGATCCTGAATACGGATAACCGGCATTTTGGTAATAAAAACTTCCCCGCCCTTGGCCTCGGCAGCAGAAGCAATGACAAGGTCGGCTGCCTCGCTGATAGACATAATAAATCGTGTCATTTCAGGGCTGGTTAAGGTTATATCTTTGCCTTGAAGTATTTGGTCGTGAAATATTGGCACTACTGAACCCCGCGAACCCAGCACATTACCAAACCGTGTAGATGCAAAAATGGTGCCCTGGTTTTCGCGTGAATTGTTCGCCGCGGTAACCAAACGCTCGCCCATTAACTTAGATGTTCCCATTACATTGGTAGGGTTAACCGCTTTATCGGAACTGGTAAAAATGAAATGCTCGACTCGGCATCTTTTAGCGGCATTAATCAAATTTTGAAGGCCTATGATGTTGGTTTGCACCGCCTCACTGGGTGAAAGTTCGCAAATACCCACATGTTTAAGTGCAGCAGCATGGAAAACAACATCAACATTTTGGCAAACCTCCTGTAAACCCGGGTAATCTCTTAGGTCTCGTAGAAAAAACTGAGCGCTGGGCTGGTTAAATTCTTGGGCCACAAAAAATAATTCGGATTCGTTGTTATCGATACCAATTAATTCAGCCAGTTCGCCAAAGTCACCAGATAGTAACATCCGCGTAATTTCTCTGCCGACAGTACCACAAACGCCCGTAACCAAGACGCGTTTATTTGATAAAAAATTCTTCATCCTAAAGGATCCCCAATGTATTTTTTTGAATACTTAACCGGTAAGTATACAGCTTTTTACTTACTCTATCAGGGCTCTTCTTTCTGGATTGCCGACGCGAGATAAAAATTGATAAGGGTCGGCAGGCGTGCGGTAAAGTGATGTGATATGGGGAAGAAATGCAAAGTGGGATGTCTGGGTGTAGCGAAGCCATAGATCCCAGTCTTCCAGGTGTTCACATTTAATATTGAAGCCCCCATATCGGTCATAAAGGCTTCTTTCAAAGAGCACGCTTTGAATCGACCAGAGGTTATGTTTCAGGAAGGCCTCTCGGGAATAGGTTTGTCGAGATGTTGCGGGTACTTCGTAGTGTTGTTCAGCGTATGGCATTCCCGGGGGAGTAGCCGTTCGCACCTCCCAGGCTAGTGCGTATGCCCCGCTTGCCTGCTTGTTTGCAAGGGCTGTGCCTAATAGCAACTCAACATGATTGGCAAACAATAGGTCGTCATCATCCAAAAAACCAATATAGTTGCCGGTAGCGCTCTCTAGGCCTAGGTTGCCGGCATGGGCTTTGCCAAGCTTCTGTTGGCTTAAGTACTTTATGCTCTGCCCAGGGTTTAATGCGGGTAGGAGTTGATTTATCAGCACCGAATGCTCATTTGAGCCGTCTTCAATAATAATAAGCTCAATATTAGGGTGAGTCTGGTTGAGTACACTACAAATGCTTTCGTGAAGCCATGCACTTCTGCCTGCATAAGTGCGCATAACTATCGAAACTTTAGTCTCTTTTTGGGGAAGTACTGTTGAAAGCTTAAGGCAGGACCCCATACCGAAATCAGTTTCTTGGCTATGCAATCTTGATGATTGTATTAGGCTGTTGTTGCTTACACGAGAGCTTTGGTAAAGCTCGGATTGGCCAATGTTTTTCAAGCGATACCCGTGAGAGCGTAGACGGAAGCCTAGATCAAACCCTTGTTGAGAAAGCGGAAGTTGTGGATTAAAGCCACCAATAGTAAGGTATGACTGTCGCCTGATAATGCCAAGCTCTAAATCGGAACTCGGAACCTCCAGCGTTACAGGGTCATAATAGGTTACTCGCTTGCTAAGTGATGGACTAAGTTCCCACAAGCTGGTGTCTGTATCGCTTGCTATGCAATTTTGTACACAGGTTTCAAGACAGTGTTCAGCTAACTCAAATGGTTGCTGCATTAGCAAAAAGTAAGGGGCGCTTAGGTTTTCGATAGCCTGAAAAAAGGCGGCTGTGGTGTTTTCCTCTGTTAGTTGGATATATTGTGCCTTGAAAGTATTAACGGGCAGCAGTGGCATTGCAGATATTTGTTGATTTCCTAGCAGCAGGATCGTTAGTGTGATTTTTTCACTAGGGTATGACTGTTTTTTGATTGTGCGTAGGCTGATCACAAAGCTTTTAATATCATTGCTTGCAACCAATACCAAGTCTATGCTCGGTAGGTCAGTCCGTTTTCTTCTGTTTTTATTAATCAGCTTTAGAATAGCTGCATGGCGATGCTGTGCAAGGGCCCTTATTGTGACTAAATCGTTTTTCGTAGCGGCCTGATTAAGGTGTTTGCCAAGAATTTGACGCAAATTCTGCATCCAAGCGCCCAGTGGCCGTATAGACAGCAGTTTGAAGTAAGCCTTGTAAAAAACTTCTCGCATCTGACACCACTTTGCATGTAAGGCTGCACAGGCAGGCTTTGTTGAAACAAGCTCTTGTTGATGAGCAAGAGGGCACAGTCTAAACTCAAGTCTAAACTCAGGGGTCTAAACCGATTAGGTGCCTATCATACATTAAAGAAGCGGCACTCAAAGCCTGACCTTGATCCAACAATTACCGGTGAGTGCGAAAGTGTTACAATGCAAATTGTGCGGTCACATTAGTGAATAAGAATGTTTATATCTAGAGCACACCTCGTTGAGGTGTTCTTCACCAAGTTGGTGTTCAATTTAAAATCTGAGGCCTCAAAAACCTACCTTAGTTATATTTGGTGGTTATTGGAGCCTGCCTTGATGGTGGCGGTACTCTATCTGGTTTTCGGTGTTTTTCTGGAAACAAGGACATCAAATTTTTTAATTTTTCTGATCTGTGGAAGAATCCCTTTTTCGTGGTTTTCCCGTAGCATTGGCAATGCGACTGGCTCGATCACTGCAGGTCGCGGTCTGATTAACCAAGTGTCTATTCCAATGCCTTTCTTTCCGCTATTGGTTGTATTTCAGGATGCTTTCAAGCAAACAGTGGTGTTTGCGTTTATGTTTGGTTTTTTGTATCTCTATGGGCTTGATATTTCCTGGGTCTGGCTTAGTATAATTTTTGTGATATTAACTCAGTTTTTGTTAACTTTTGCGGTTGCGATGTTGGTGGCGGCAGTGACGCCCTATATTCCTGATTTTCGATATTTGGTTTCTACGGGATTAATGGCCCTGATGCTAGGCTCAGGAATATTTTATAGTTATACAGATGTTATTCACCCGGATCATCAGCGCCTATTTTTGATGAACCCTATAGCTAACCTAATTAAAAACTATCGACAGGTGCTAATGGATAATGTTCTCCCTGACTGGTCTGCACTGGGTTTGATTTGCCTTGGTAGTTTGGTTTTAATTATCGCTATGACATGGTATTACCGAAAAACAGAAACTAATTATGCGCGGTTGATAGCACAGTGAACAATAATGTGATGGAATTGCATAATGTTGGGGTTCAATACAGAACCCGCCGTTCCTTTTTTCGGCATGATTATTTTGCAGCCCTTGAGGATGTGAGTTTTACCATAAAAAGAGGTGAAACACTGGGTGTTTTGGGCTCTAATGGTTGTGGTAAATCTACTTTGTTAAGGGTGTTGGCCAATATTTATGAGGTCGATAGCGGCACAGTTAGCTGGCACTGCAAGCAGGTTGCCCTACTGTCTTTAGCCTTAGGCTTTGATCCTGAGCTGTCCGGTAGGGACAATGCGATTATTAGTGGCATGTTTTTGGGAGCCCGTAAACGAGAAGTGCTTGCCATGCTTGATGAAATTATTGAGTTTTCAGAGCTCGAAGATTTTATTGACAATCCGATTAAAACCTACTCAAGCGGCATGCGTGCCCGGCTTGGGTTTTCAGTGGCGCTGAAAATGAGATCAGAGCTTTTGCTGATTGACGAAGTTCTCGGTGTAGGTGATGGTAAATTTAAGCTGAAAGCTAATAAGGCCATGCTGGATAAAATTAACTCAAAACAAACGGTTGTTCTGGTTTCTCATTCCATGAATCAGATACTAAAACTTTGTGAGCGCGCACTATGGCTAGATCAAGGAAAAATCAAGATGATTGGTGAGACTGAGGAAGTTGTTAGTGCCTATAAGCAATTTATTAAAAACTGATTTGACACCAGAAAACCAGGCAATAAGATCGAATTAATCAATTGACTGAGCGGTTGTTTTATTTGCCTTATCAAGAACTAAAAAGTAAATGCCTTTTTAAAAATTTCAAGTGATTCTTTCAGGCTTGGTGTTTTGGTATTGGACATCGCATTAACAACAGGGTCAGGCTTTAATTTGAGCTGATGTAGATTAAGCTGCTGATTTATATAAAGATATTCTAGGTTTGAATAAACTTCCTTTAGCGTGTCAGCAATGTCATTAATAGAGAGTATATTTTCTGTGAGGTTGTATTTTCCACCCACTAAATTTGTATTTACAAGGCTGGCTAGGGTAGAAGCAGCTTTTTCAATATGAATAAACGAACGCTGCTGTTCACCATTCCCGTTAATGGTGATGCGGTTTGTGAAGTTTGCGTTGAACATAAACCGGTTGATGACTGAATTAAATCGCATGCTTTTACTATAACCATACACATTAGCGCAACGAAAAATATAGGTATCAATTTTTAATTCAGACAATCTGCTGACATGCTCTTCACCACGCATTTTTGAGATGCTGTAGAAAGTTATCGGATTTGCCGGGGTATTTATATCAACTTCTTCAGCAGTATCTCCATAGACAGATGCACTGCTGAGATAAATGAATTTTTTGACACCGCTCTTTTCTACGGCGTTAACTAACTCAGCGGTTCCCCAGTGATTGATTTGTTCAAAAAAATGCGGGTCCTGGTCAGCAAAGGGCGTGGTTACAGTTGCGGCTAAATGATAAACGATGTCGACACCTTCAAGAGCCTGCTTCAGTTTGCGGGTATCAAGAATATCCCCTGCAACAAAGCTTAACTTTTTCTTTAACTTGCTACTGCCAATAAACAGGTTGTAGTTACCGCGGTGTAAATTGTCATAAATGATAATTTCTTCTATATCAGCGATATTTTCCAGTTGATAGCTGAGTACGGTTCCAACATAACCTGCGCCGCCGGTAATTAGTATTTTCATTATTTGCTCACCAGGTCAGTATGCAGGCCACATTCGGTTTTATTTAAACCGAACCAGCGTCCGTCGCGATCGTTTGTCATATCTAATTTTCGAGTACAAGGCTCACAACCAATACTTAAATACCCCTGGTCATCCAGTGGGTGTCGGGGGAGCTTGTGCTGATTAATATAGCGATAAACCATCCGGTTATCCCAGTCAAGAAGTGGGTGAAATCGCTTGCAGTTAAAGGCGCCATCTTGTTCTACGCTCATTTTATTGCGATTGGCATTTTGGTCAGCACGAATACCGTTAATCCAGATATCATATTCTGTAAGAACTGGCTCCATTGGCTGGGTTTTGTTCAAATAGCAGCACCGGTCTGGGTCGGAGGTGAAAAAAAGGTTTCCAGTTCCATCCCTTTGTAAATTGCGCGAGACAACCGATGATACATTGATGATGGTAAGCCCTAGTGATTTAGCCACCTGGTCACGAAATATTAATGTTGCAGGGAACAAATAACCTGTATTGATAAATATGACTGGAATGGAGCGATCAATTTGGCTAATTATGTGTAACAGGGGGATGCTATGAGTTTGGAAAGAGGAGCTTGCAAACAGTCTCTTTCCGTCTTTTTGATAACCCCGAATCGTTTCGGTTATTTGTTCTACATTCATTATATTAAGGGATGCTTATACGTTTTTGTTGTGCCAAACAAGGGTTTGGGTTTCAGGGTTTTAATTATAGCGGAATGATATAGACCCTGTGATATTATTGTAATCTCATCGACAGCACTTAAAGTCAAGGCTAAAGCCGCTTGCACGCTAACTCTGTACATTTTATAAATTCAATACGGTACAATTGTATAGTTAGGCTACCTTAGTAAGGTAGTAGGCAGTCACTAAATTTTTCGAGGGGTTCCCGACATTGAGAAAAAAAGCACTAGTTACCGGTGTTACAGGCCAGGATGGCGCATATCTTGCGGAGTTTTTATTAAAAAAGGGCTATGAAGTCCATGGCTTGAAACGCCGCGCATCCTCATTCAATACCGATCGAATAGACCACCTGTATCAAGATCCTCATGTAACAGGTCGAAATTTTATCCTCCATTATGGGGATATGACCGATTCAACCAATTTGATTCGAGTGGTACAAGAAATTCAACCGGATGAAATTTACAATTTGGCCGCTCAAAGCCATGTGGGTGTTTCTTTTGAAATGCCGGAATATACCGCTAATGCGGATGGGCTAGGGCCGTTGCGGTTACTTGAGGCTATTCGTATATTAAAGCTGACAGATAAAACCCGCTTTTATCAGGCATCCTCCTCCGAACTGTATGGTCTTGTACAGGAAACTCCGCAAACTGAAACCACACCCTTTTACCCACGCTCACCCTATGGCGCAGCTAAGTTGTATGCTTACTGGATAGTGGTCAACTACCGCGAAGCCTATGGTATGTATGCCTGTAACGGTATTTTGTTTAATCACGAATCCCCACAGCGCGGTGAGACTTTTGTGACCCGTAAAATCACCCGCGCACTTGCCAGAATTAAAACCGGCCTTCAGGATGCTCTTTTTCTAGGCAATATCGATTCTCAACGTGACTGGGGCCACGCGCGAGATTATGTAGAAGCCCAATGGATGATGCTGCAGCAGGATAAGGCGGAAGATTATGTGATTGCTACCGGCGAGCAACACTCGGTGCGAGAGTTTGTTGAGCGAGCGCTGGGCTTTCTTGGCATGACCATAGGCTGGGAAGGCGATGGCGTTGATGAAGTCGGTAGGATTATTGAAAACCTCGAAGGCGAGGGCCCGCAAGCCGGCGAAGTGATAGTGCGTATTGATCCACGCTATTTCCGCCCTACCGAGGTTGAAAATTTATTAGGGGACCCTTCCAAAGCCAAGAAAAACCTGGGTTGGGAGCCTAAAACCTCATTTATTGAGTTGGTTAAAGAGATGGTCCATGAAGACCTGCAACTGGCACGCCGTGATGCGGTTATTGCCAAGGAAGGTTACAAGGTATTTAACTACCATGAATAAACCTAATGCTTATGAATTAGGCCGACTGCGCGCTGGCAAAATTTATGTGGCAGGTCATGGTGGCATGGTAGGTTCGGCGCTGGTGCGTCGCTTGCAGGAAGCCGGTTGTGGAAATTTGATTTTAAAAACCCGTGCTGAGCTGGATCTTGAAAATCAACAACAAGTACGCGATTTTATGCAGGACGAGAAGCCGGATTTTGTGTTCCTGGCCGCCGCGCGTGTGGGTGGCATTCACGCCAACAATACCTGGCCGGCACAGTTTATTTATAGCAACCTTATGATGGCCGCCAATGTCATTGATGCTGCCTATCAGGTCGGTGTTGAGCGTTTATTGTTTTTGGGCAGTTCCTGTATCTACCCAAAACAGGCAGCGCAGCCGATGTCGGAAGATTGTCTGTTGACCGGAGTATTAGAAGAAACTAACGAGCCTTATGCGATTGCGAAGATTGCCGGGATAAAGTTATGTGAGTCCTATAATCGGGAATATGGCACAGATTTTCGCAGTGTGATGCCGACTAACCTGTATGGCAGCAACGATAACTTTGATTTAGAAACCAGCCATGTTTTGCCAGCGTTGTTACGCAAATTTCATGAGGCAAAGCAGACAGGCAGCCCAACGGTTGAAATTTGGGGAAGTGGTAAGCCCCGACGTGAGTTTTTACATGTAGATGATTTGGCTGATGCTTGCGTATATATTGCCTGTTTAGCGCAGGCTGTTTATGCAGAGTATACTCATCCACGCCAGTCGCATCTGAATATAGGCACCGGTAGTGATGTTTCGATTGCCGAGCTTGCGGAGATTATTCGCGAGGTGGTTGGCTATGAGGGAAAAATTCAATATAACAGCGAGTACCCGGATGGCAGCATGCGTAAGTTGTTGGATGTATCTGCGGTAAAAACGCTTGGCTGGGAGGCTGGGGTTGGCTTACATGAAGGGATAGCATCGACATATCGGTGGTATCTTGATCGGGGGAACGCGTGGGCATTTATGCCCACACCCCCAGACGAAAATATAACCAGGTAGGGTGGGCATTTATGCCCACGCGTCAAGGCAAAACAGATGAAAATTACGATATTCGGTGTAGGCTATGTTGGTTTGGTGCAGGCGGCCGTGTTTGCCGATACCGGGCACCATGTTGTATGTGTTGATGTTGATGAGAACAGAATCAATAACCTTAACAAAGGTATCATTCCAATTTTTGAGCCGGGTTTAACTTCCTTGGTTAAGGCAAATACAGCAACCGGTCGGTTGGAATTTACTACCGATGCAAAAACCGGGGTTGCTCATGGTGATATCCAGTTTATTGCGGTAGGTACGCCGCCGGATGAAAGTGGTACGGCTGACCTTGCTGCTGTATTGACGGTTGCCGAAACTATCGCGACCCATATGACCTATCCTAAAATCATTGTCGACAAAAGCACAGTGCCTGTTGGCACTGCAGAAAAAGTTGAATTTAGTGTTAGCGAGATTTTACAAAAACGCGGGGTTAACATCGATTTCAGCGTAGTATCTAACCCTGAGTTTTTGAAAGAAGGCTCAGCTATTCAAGACTGCAAACGTCCTGATCGGATAATTATTGGGACCAACAGCACCACTGCTGCAGACACTATGCGGGAACTCTACGCCCCCATGAACCGCAATCATGAGCGCATACTTATCATGGATGTTAAAAGTGCTGAACTAACTAAATATACAGCTAATGCCATGCTGGCTACTAAAATCAGCTTCATGAATGAAATCTCCAACCTTGCCGAGGCACTGGGTGCGGATATTGAAGCGGTGCGTCAGGGCATTGGTTCGGATAAACGCATTGGCTATCACTTTATTTATCCGGGCTGTGGTTATGGTGGCTCCTGTTTCCCTAAGGATGTGCAGGCATTGGTGCGTACAGCTGAGTCCGTTGGCTATGATCCGGAAATACTCAAGTCTGTGGAGGCGGTTAACTTCCGTCAGAAAAAGAAATTATTTGAGAAAATTAGCAAGCACTTTGAGAATGACTTAAAGGACAAAACATTTGCCCTCTGGGGTTTAAGTTTTAAACCCAACACCGATGATATGCGTGATGCCCCCAGTCGGGTATTAATGGAAGCCCTTTGGGATGCCGGCGCCAAAGTTCAGGCTTATGACCCCGAGGCGATGCCAGAGTGCAAACGGATTTATGGTCAACGAGATGATTTCGTGTTGATGGAATCTAAGGAGGCTGTGCTTGAGGGTGCCGATGCGCTGGTTATTGTTACTGAGTGGCAACATTTTAAGGTGTTAGATGTAGATATGTTGAAGCAACACGCCGCCAAGCCAGTGATTTTTGATGGGCGCAACCTGTTTGAGCCGAAAAAAATGCGCGAAGACGGCATCACCTACTATTCAATCGGCAGGGCATAAATGACAATTCTGATTGCCGGCGGTTGTGGTTTTATAAGTTCACATGCTTGTGTGGTGCTGCAGGAGGCCGGTTATTGACCGCATCGCACAAATCACCGGCAAGGCTCCCGAGTTTGTAGAAGGTGATATCTGCGATACCGAGAGTTTAAATCAGCTGTTCAACGCGTACACTCGATGATATGTGCCGCGATACTTGGCGTTGGCAGCAATCGCGGAAGCCTGTATGAAACATGAACTCGATTTGGTTGATATCGGCTGCAACCTTACCCACGATAGCTTTGACAAAGACCGCGAACAGGTTATTCGTCACGCGATTGAAGCCGGAGTAAGCCAGATGGCGGTAACCGGTGGGTCAGTGGCGGGTAGTGTTGCTGCTTTGGAGCTGGCAAAACTTTATCCCAACCACCTATTTGCTACAGCGGGTGTGCACCCTCACCATGCGGTAGATTATTGTGCTGAAACAGACCGGCAACTTCGACAGTTGGTGCAAGCAGATGAAGTGGTTGCAGTGGGTGAAGCAGGGCTTGATTATTTTCGTGATTTTTGCCCTCGGCCTACACAGAAAAAAGCCTTCGAAGGGCAAATCCAGATCGCGATCGATACCCAATTACCGCTGTTTTTACACCAACGAGATGCACACGCAGATTTTTTAGTTATATTAAAAAGTTTTCGCGATCAGCTGACCGATGTAGTGGTGCATTGTTTTACTGATACCCGTGAGGCGTTGCATGATTACCTTGATTTAGATTGCTATATTGGCATTACCGGCTGGATTTGTGATGAACGCCGCGGGGGTCACCTGAAAGATTTGGTGGGGGATATACCCGAGAATCGTTTGTTGATAGAAACCGACGCGCCGTATTTAAAGCCGCGAAATTTACGCCCCAAAATAAAGAGCCACCGGAATGAGCCGCGGGTTTTGCCGTGGATATTAGGCACAGTTGCGGCCTGTCGAGGTGAAAGTCCATTAGTAACCGCCGCCAATACAAGTCGAAATGCACGGGTGTTTTTTAGCCTGCCTTAAACCGAACGCGTGGGCATAAATGCCCAGCCTACCCCAACACTCCCGTAGGGTGGGCATTTATGCCCACGCAAAGAAATTATAAATATTTGAGAAAAGAATTTGGCTTGGTTGGTTTTTGCGCGTGGGCATAAATGCCCAGCCTACGCTGGGGGTAACAAGGCTTTTACTAGCAGTTACTGCAAAAATCCCCGACAATAGTGTAATGAAACCACCTGTGAAAAGCGCCCCGCTTCCACCATTGAAACCTTTGCTGCATCCAAAGCATTGGCTTAGCTGGCTGTTGCTGGGGCTTTCGTGGTTATATTCACGCCTGCCATTTGCGCTGGGCATGGCTTTGAGTCGTAGCCTGAAACCAGTGATTAAAGTCTTAATGAAAAAAAGGCTGGCTATTATCGAACAGAATCTGGCCGCTTGTTTTGCGGATAAAAGCCCGCAAGAAAGAGCCGAAATGTTGGACCAAAACCTAACTGCGCTGGCAAGTATGCCGGGCGAAACAATCTATATTTGGTGGCGAAGCAGAGCTTTTGTCGAGCGCATTGGCAGCATTGGTGGGTTCGAACATATTGAGGCCGCCCAGCGTGAAGGTAAAGGTATTTTGCTGTTAAGCGTTCATAGCACTTGTATGGAAATCGGTTCATCACTGCTGACAGCGAAAACCCCCATCGGCGCGATTTATCGGCCACATAAAAACCCGGTGATGGAATATATGGCGCTGCGCCAGCGCTCGCATAAGTCCGTCTATATGATCAAGAAACGGGAAGTGCGTACAGCGATGCGTTATCTGCGCGAAGGCGGCGCCCTTTGGTATACCGCCGATATGGATATGCGCGGTGAACAAAGCCTATTCGTGCCTTTTTTTGGCATTCAGACAGCCACCATGACCGCCCCCCTGCGCCTGGCAAAAGCCGGCAAAGCTGTGGTTATCCCGATGATGCCTATTCGCTTACCCGGTAATCGTTTCCGTCTGGAAATACTACCGCCACTGGATGATTTCAGCGGCGATGATGAGAAAGATTTACAACAGGTCAATGCGGTATTGGAGCAGATGATCCGGATGGCCCCAGAACAATACTGGTGGATTCACCGGCGTTTTAAAACCCGGCCCCCGGGGGAACCGCCCTTTTATTCAGGCGGTTGATCGCCCTGCCCCTTACGGGTTAATTCATAGGCCTTGGCGTATTTTAGAAAAGCGTAAAAGGCTGCACTCTTGGCAGCAATAAATCCGGCCCAACCATTTAGAAACTGCCGCCTGAGCAAGTACTCCCGCCAGAAAGCAACGCAGGGATATACTAGCATCCGCAGCCGCAAAAACCGGCGTGATTTCCGCCACTCAGCCTGGCCGCTAGAATATTGGTTAATTTTCTCAACTTTGGTATGGATGTTAGCTTCGCCCGTATGTAGAAGTGCTGCTTTCAGCGTATCCACCTGCCCATCACATGCCGGGGCTGCGTGCACCGGCACACTGTTCATTCGGGTTGTGCGGCGGTCAAACAAGCGAATGGGCGTGACGGGTTTGCTCCAGCGATGTTGCCAGCGCCACAGCAGCCACTCTCGCCGTTGCAAGCGGTAAGCGTCGGCGCTTGGGGGTTGTTGCCGCCATTGTAGTAGGCTTTCTTGCAGTTCTGGCGATAAGTATTCATCCGCGTCCAGCAACAATACCCAGTCGTGTTTTGCCAACTCAATCGCCCGTTGTTTTTGTTCGCTGTAGTTGTTGAAGGCTCTGGTTTCAACTCTGCTACCGTGGCATGTGGCTATGGCAACGCTGCTATCTGTGCTGCCGGAATCGAGCACCAGTATTTCATCAGTCAACGGCCGTTCATTAAGGTTCAGCGAGCTTAAACACCGCCCCAGGGTGGCTTCATTATTAAATGTAGTGATTACCGCACTGAGATAAAACTTGTTGCTGATAGATGGCATGTTTATTCGCGCCGGCGGAAGGCACCCATCCATAGCCCGAGCAACCACCAACTGACTGAGGACAGGAAAGTACCATAGTGAGAGAAGTGCGAATTAAACGGCAACATCAGTAGCACCAATGCCAGCGCAAACGGCAGCATAGACTGGCGTGAAGCGGCATCTGCCTGTTGCCATAGGCGATACATAATGCGGCTGGCCAAGATTAATCCAAGCAGACCAAGCAAGCCGGTAGCTGACAGAACCTCTAGAATCAGGTTGTGTGCATGATAGCCACCAATGCCATTAGTAGCTACATGCGGGTCATCATCTGCTGCATAAACCACATAAGCTTCACGATAACTATCAATGCCAACGCCAACCAACGGGTAGGCTTTAAATATTCGCAGTGATGTCTCCCAGATAGGTATGCGGTTGGATAAGGCGTGGTCGGTGGTCTGTATATCACCGGAGCCCAGGCCCATGCTGAGCTCCATGCGTTCCTGAACCAATGGTGAACTCACCCAGGCCAGACTTAGCAGCAAAATAGCACCGACAGTGGTGATCGCGCTGAGAGGCAATAGCGGCCAGTTATTTCGCCGTGCGGCCCAAAACAAAAACAATGGCACGGCCAAGGCGATGATCACCCAGCCTGAGCGCACCCCGCTGAGAATCACCACAAAAACGGTTAACGGTATGACCAGTAGCAGGCCGTAACCGCCCCAACTGCGGCGTACCTGTTCGAATAAAATCGGTGAAAATACAGCAAGGATCATACCGAGCCGAAAATGCCGCATGCCGAAAGGGCCATTGAGGCGGTCAGCCGTGTTCGGGAAGCCGAGCAAATCCACCCCGAAAATAAACTGTATCAGGCTGTCGACCACCCAAAAACCCAGCACTAAGGATATTAATAGCATGGCACGTTCGCGTACCGCACTGAAACGGGACAACCAGGCCATGGCTAAAGCTGCAAAGAAAAAGCGCAGGGACACCAGGCTGTGATACCAGGAGCCAGAGGGATTAAAGGCATCTACTGAGGACACCACCATTGGTAGCCACATACATAAAAATACCAGTAGCAAGGCGCGTGAGCTAGGCCAGTGTTTGATGGCGCGCCCCTGTCGCCAGAGCAATACCATGCCGGTAATTGCCAACATGCTAAGTGGAACTTCAGCTGTTCTTGAAAACGGTAGCAGCATGGGATAAGCGGCGATCAGTACAGCCGCCCACCAGGGATTCTTTTGGTAGCCTGAGGCAATCATCGGCAAAGCTCCGCGTATAAATCTAAGGTGGCCGCATTTGTCGCCGCAAGGCTGTAAGCCTGATTGCTGCTGATTTCACCAGCTTGGTGCAGTAGCTTTCGGCAGGTTTCCAGCAGGGCGGCTTCATCACCCGGCTCGACCCGTCCTTGGGGAAATAACTCACCCAGCAACTCATTAACACCGCCACGATCCCAGGCAACTACAGGCGTACCCACGCTAAGCGCTTCATTAACGGTACGGCCAAAGGCTTCGGCTTTGATAGAAAGATTAAGCACCAGCTCGGCGCGTTGCATTAATTCCGGCATGTCTTTGCGATTACCGGCATAGTCGAGTTGTTCGGCAATTCCTAAATCCAGAGCCAGCTCTGAAATTTCATCCAGATAATGTTGTTTACCCGACGACATCGGCCCAATAATCAGGCCGTGCACATTTTCACCGGCAGCGATCAGCCCGGCGAGTAGGCGGACAAAACATTTATGCCCCTTTAGGCGGGTAATTCGGCCCGGCAACATCAATAATTTGCGCTCACCTACGCCTGGGAATTCACACGCAAAGGCTGCCAGCCACTCAGGTTCTATCTGCTGCTGCCGAAAGCGCAGATGATCAACCCCGGGGGGAATCACCACAACTTTAGATGCATCAACTTGTAGATAATTCTCGCGGATATAGCGGGCAATACTGTCTGAAACCGCAATAACTTTTTCGCCATAGGTCATTACTGCGCTGTATTTACTAACTGAATAGTGCCCATGTACGCTGGATATGAAATGCGGTCGTTGTTGCAGCGGCAGGGCCTGAATAGCCTTCCAGGCAAGCCAGGCAGGTAGGCGTGAATGTACATGCACGATATCAGCAGGGTTGTCGGCCAGCCAGTTGCTCATGCGGCGGATTAATTTCAGCGTGTGGAGGTTTTTTTTGCCGATGGGCCAGTGCAGGTGTTCAGCACCGCTGGCATGCAGTCGGGTACACAAATCCCCGGCTGCTGAAAACACAGTTACTCGGTGGCCTTGCTTGCGCGCAGCTTCAGTCAACTCCAGCACAACCAGCTCGGAGCCACCCGTTTGCATGGATGCCAGACAATGAACAATATGCAAGGGTTTTATCCTGTTAGTCTAGTTGTTGGAGATTCAGGCGAGACTATAATCAGCACCGCAGTAAGGGCAGTGGGCCTTACCATCTGCATCCAGCGGCAAGAATACCCGAGGGTGCGAATCCCAGACTTTCATATTTGGCATGGGGCAGCTTAATGGCAGGTCATCGTGGCTGATCTGGTAGGATTGCTGGGTATTTGCAGGAATCAGGTCCGGGTTGTTAGCATCGGTTGTGTGGGCCACGGTAGTTTCTCCAGTCGATAATCTGTTATTTTAACGCCCACGGACAAGATAGGGAATAAATCATTCAAACCTCGGACTTAAATTGTAGTAGAAACGATAAAGTTATCTTCTTGCTGGATGATGAGCGGGCAGGCCACCTGCATCAATCTGCAGCACTGGCGGGGTCCCTGATTAAGGCACAGATTAAAACATCAACGGATAATTCCAGCTCACGCCTGCGGATTGAAGCGCTTTCACTGGCTGCAGCCGAGGCACTTACTACGCTGCCACCAGCGAGCCTGCTTATCGGTTGCGGTCGCCGCGCTGCGGCTTGTTCGTTGGCGATGAAAAAACGGTTTGGATCCAGTGTAAACAGC
>QIKG01000107.1 GCA_003232965.1 Oceanospirillales bacterium | reverse complement strand
CCTTTTTCTTGGCTACCTTTTTCTTGGCGACTTTCTTCTTAGCTGCCTTTTTCTTGGCTACCTTTTTCTTGGCTACCTTTTTCTTGGCTACTTTCTTTTTGCTACTAGTAGCGCCACCAGTAACATTCGTTTCAGCTTTATCTTCCAAAAGTTCTTCTTCATGGTGCAACATATATTATCTCCCTAATTTTAATCAAGTACCTATTAAGATGCCACAAAACACTATGCGATGTCGACTAGTTTAGCTCATTCATGTGTTTTATCCATTGCATAGCCGCTTTACTTGTCTTCTGATACCGACTTGCATTGCCAAAACTATCTCTCGCTGCCTTGTATTCATTAGTATTAAATTCAGCCATGCCTTTAAGCAACCAAGCATCACCGACTTCTTTTTCTTTGATGCCACCCTTTTTAATCGCACTGTTCATCGCTATGCCGGCCTCGGCCCATTTCTCACTATCAGCAAGCAGATAACCGCGGCGCAGATCAATCTTACCATCATTCGCCAACTTACCGGCCTCACCAAAGGCAAGCAGTGCTTTATCACTCTCTTCAGCCTGATACCAGGCATCACCCAACTGGGTCAACATTTTTTCTGTTTTTTCAATCAGACCATCGGCCATACCTTTCTGCAAAATTACTGCCGCCTTGTAGGGAAGATCAAGATACTGATTAAGACTAACCAGTTGCAATACATCTGATTTTTTATCCAGCAGACCATTGCTATAAGCCAGCGCCAGAACCGCCAGCCCTCGCTTATGTTGTTTCAGCCTGACATAAATTGAAGAAAGCTGCAACCAGCTTTGCTTGTTTTCAGGCCAGCGGGAAATCATAGCTTCCAATGTTTCCGCCGCTTCAGGAAATTGTTGTAGCTCATAGTGTGAGGCGAGCTTAACTTCATACCAGCTCTTTTTAGGTTTATCCGACAAGTCGATTGCGCTTTTAATAGCAACTAAAACGCTTCGATAATCCTCCTCTGCCACATGAATTGAGGCTTTGAGTACATACGCCAGCGGATTGATATCTTCTTCGGGTATTTCACAAAACCACATATCTAACCGCGCTAACGCTTCGGTATAGCGTTTGTCCGCATAATACAGCTGTGCAATTTGGTACATTAATGCATAGTGAGTCTGATCCGGCAGGGCATTAAGTTCAACAGCGGTTTCAAAATGCTTCAAGGCTGCCGGGTAGCGTTCTCGAGACCACTCAACCTGTGCCAATAGCTGATGACCAATCGCCTTTACATAGTCATTGTTTTTGGTGCGCTTAAGCAGTTCGTTAAGCGCTGTAGCCGCTTCAGCGTACTTTTCATCGCCAATAACCGCGTAAATTTTCTCCATCCGTTTATATTCAATTTCACTGTAGCTGCCGGCTTGTACATCTCGTTCAAGGTGACAAGCTTCTGCGGCAAAACCCGAAAAGCTGAGCAACAGCAAAGCCCCAAAAAGACAGGCCTTGAGACTACGGCTCGGCTTCTTGGTGAGCTGCGTGGATAGTTGCATAGGCCATTTCTTAGGCAGCTGTATAGGTATGCCTTGCTGCTTAATCATATTTAATTGATTCATATCAGCCGTGTTACCCATCAGTCACCACCCAAATTAAAATCGATGGTTTGTGTGGCCTGGCGCTCAACAGCCTGACCGTCAACTACCCGAGGTTTGAATTTCCATTTCAAAATGGCACGAATGGCTTCGCGGTTAAATATTCGCGGTGGTTTAGAGTCTATTACCCGAGGCTTTGTTACCGTACCAACTGGGGTAATGGTAAACTCGATTGTCACCCAACCTTCTGTGCCTTTTATTTGGGCATCCCGTGGATACTGCGGCTGAATACGAACCAACGGAATAATATCGCCTTCTGCTGTACGATCAACCGCCGCAAAATTACCCAAAAACAAACCACTGCCACCCACCAAAGGCACATCCAGCTTGGGTATGTTTAAATTCAGTATGGTAGGTTCAACATTAGCCTGATCTACCTGCATTTTTGGTGGTGGTGGTGGCTCTTTAGGTGGCGGTGGCGGTTTAGGTTTAATCCGCTGCTTAGAGGCAGCATCCTCAGGTATATCTACCGGCCCAAAGTGTATACCGGCTAAATTATCTTTATCAATCACTCGATCGTTATTTGAAAAAACTAGGGTTACCATTAAATAAAACAGGCTAAAAGTTACTGCAACAGCCAGCAAACAGGAGACCAACATTCTCGGTGTCTTCATGCTCAGCTCCCCGGTAACTCAGCGGAAATCGCGATATCGTTAATACCGGCCAGTTTCACCTGGTCCATCACTTTGGTTATTCTGCCAACCCGAGCACCCTTATCAGCGATAATTACCACACTGCCTTTGGGGTTTTCTGAATGCGCGCGTTCTACTGCAGTCCGCACATCGCTGAGTTTCATCTGGCGTTTGGCTATCCAGATGTCATCATTGCTGCGGATACCAATTAAGATTGTCCCGTTCTTCTTCGCCGTTGTAGTTGCCGCCTCGGGTTTGTTGATCACCGCACCCGTTTCTTTAGTGAATGAAGTGGTTACAATGAAAAAGATAAGCATGATAAACACTATATCAAGCATCGGGGTGATGTTGATTTCAATTTCTTCTTCATGGGCATGTCGTCTTCGTGCCATGCATTAACCTCTCATATCTAAGCTATAAACTACCGCAGACCTAATGGGCTTGCAACATGTCTTCAAGTTGTTGGGATTCAGAAACAGCCTTACGCTCGAGGAATGTACCAAAATACACTCCCGATAACGCAGCAACCATGCCTGCCATTGTTGGGATAGTGGCCTTGGAAACGCCATCCGCCATAGCCCTAGCATTACTCGAACCGCTATAGTTCATAACATCAAAAACCCCGACCATACCAGTTACCGTTCCCAGTAGCCCCAATAAAGGGCAAATAGCGATCAACGCATTAATCATGCCGACATTCTGTTTCAACTTGAGACTGGCATCGGAAATCATCTGATCACGAATACCCTTGGCAAACCATGATGTTGTATCTGCACGCTGATCCCAGATTGATACAACCTGTTTGCGCTCGGAGGGATAGATCTTATAAAAATACCAGATCCTCTCAATAATCAGCGTCCACATCAATAACACAACCAGTGCTATAGCCCAGAGTACATCGCCCCCGAGCTCTATAAACTCACGAATTGAGTTGAGTATATTATGCAGTACCAGCATCGCGCTTCTCTGCCAGTCTAGCGATAATTCCAGCTGCCTGTTCTTCGAGAACCTGAATAATGGTTTTTGCTCTGCTGTGCAGATAACTGTGCAACAGCGTCAGCGGAATCGCTACCACCAGACCAAGAACCGTTGTTACCAGTGCCGTTGAAATGCCGCCAGCCATCATTTTAGGATCACCGGTACCAAATAAGGTAATCATCTGGAAGGTAGCAATCATGCCAACTACCGTACCCAAAAGCCCCAGCAGTGGAGCTACCACATAGAGAACTTTGATAAAGGAAAGGGTTGACTCAACCGGCGCGGTTTCACGCAAAATTGCTTCATCCAGTTTTAACTCAAGGGTTTCAATTTCGGCATCAGGGTTATCAGTATAGACTGCCATAACACGACCTAATGGGTTGCCCTGATTAGCTGTATCGCTCTTCCGCTGTTTGCGAATTTTGGTTGAAATAGCGGCCAGAGAAAGGAACTTCCACAGCGCCAGCAACAAGCCGAAAACGCCGACTGCAACGATTACCCAACCCACAGGCCCACCGTCTTCTTTGACCCGCTCCCAAGGAGTTTTCGACTTAACCACCAGGGTTAGAATAGCGCCTCGAGTAAAATCAACCGGCATCTTAGTTGTGCCACTAGTCGTGTTTTCAAGATCTTTAGCCATTGACTGGTATCTTCCGGCAGGCTGACGACCCAGTTGCACTAGAGTACCGCCACCTACAGCCGTATCCCATACCAGAAAACTGCCGTCTGCGATTGCATTAAATACCCCGATTCTTACAACCTCAGTATTCTCGTGTCTTTCGCCGTTGGCATCGATAACTGGGGCGGTGAATTTAGCGACCTTACCAGCTTCGGATATTTCATGAACCATTGAAGCCCATAACTTTCGCAATTCAGCAGTAGTTGGAAGCTCTTTAGCCTGCGCCAGCTCGGCGAGAAATTCACCACGGCCTGGAAATTGAGCACTGACCATAGAGTCATTAACAACAGAAAGCACATCACCCGAAATTTGCCGGACTACACCGAATAACTCACCCAGGTTACCCATTCTATCTGTCAGGGTTTCCATCATCTCAGCAAGTTCTTTTTCGTTTGCAGAATATTCAGCTGTCAGTACTTCGGCCCTGAGCTCCGTAGCAGCCAGTTCTGACTTAGCTTGGGCTAACAATTGTGACTGACGATTCCGCGCCGCCACAAATTCGGCCTCGCGTTTTTTGTTAATTTTGCCCTCATTCGCCACTGCTTCTTGCACTTGACGATAAAGATCAGATAAGGACTGGGCATTTGCGCTGCTACCGAAGATCAGGAGTGCGGTAAAAATTAATATCAATTTTTTCATCGTGCGCTCTCCGGTGCACTAACCGGCAGGGGAACCAGATCAGGTGCCTTTTCATTTTTGGCAATCGACAGCCCTTCTTTAATTTCAAGGCGGTAATCATCACCCAGGTCTTCAAAAGCCCGCGTTTCGAGATTGTATCTACCAGTACGCTTTAAATCAGAGGATTGATATAACAACATTGTCCTGCCAACTCGCAGGAAATCAACCACGGTTCCGTCTTCCAGCTGACCCCGGTAAGCCTCAGTAGTACGGCCATACTCCAATTCAGCAATATAGTTTTCCATTACCCGGCGATATTTTTCAGATGTGGTTACATCTGCACGGTCAAGCATGGCTTTGAGTTTAACTACTCGCTCGCGGCGTTGTTCAAGATGGAAGGGAATATCGCGCTCTACAATCTTGTCAAACATTTCCACCATATCAATCATCAGCGGGGTAACCCCACGGTTAGTAGCCTCAAGGCCTGCCAGTTGATTGGTAATTGATGTCTTTTCGTTACGCTGATCGGTCACAACCTTTTCTAACTGCTTGTTGTAAACCTTCAAGCCATTGGTTTCGTTTACGACCTTACGAAAATCATTCAACAAGTCTTGAGTCTGACTGGCGAGGTTGCTGATTTTTTGCTGCGACCTTTTGGCATCAGTGTTTATCTTCGTTTGCGTCTGGATCGAAGAATTCAGAGACTGGGCTTGTAAAGAAGAAGCTGCGAATAGAACACAACTCAACACGAGCACCAAACTGATAAAGTGTTGCTTGGTGATTTGTTTAATATTTTGCTTGATAGTTTGCTTGATAGTTTGCATTGGCATAGCCGGTTTCCAGTCCTGTTGAAGCAGAAAAAACAAGGTGAATATTCATTATATTACCCAAGAAAACGATATGAATCCGTTAACTCAATAACTCAGGATAACTAAGCGCTTGATAAATTTCCAGTACTAGCGTAAAAAAATATAGAATATAGCAACTCGATTATTCCTCAGGACAGACCAAAAGTGGACAAAATAAGCAACTCAAAACAGCGTGAAAAAGATTTAAATTCAGCCGACGGCGCACCAGTGTACTGCCGACTGCTAAGGCGCTTAATGGTTATTCTCTACGACAGCTTCGCTGTACTGTCGATAAGCTTTTTGCTAACAGCACTATGGGTTACCGGCAATTCAGGTGAGGCAGTAACTCCGGGGCAGACGGTCTACCCGCTGTACCTTGCTTCTTTATTTTTAGCTGCCTGGTTTTATTTTGCGATTAGTTGGCGTAAGGGCGGGGCAACGCTAGGCATGCGGGCATGGAAAGTTAAATTGCTTACCGATACTGGCGACAAGATAAGCTGGATGGGCAGCATGTTGCGCTTTTGTGCCGCTTGGTTGGGTCTAATTGTGTTTGCCAGCGGCTTTATTTTATCGCTGCTGCGGAAAGATCGTGCCTGCTGGCACGATTTGGTGAGTCATAGCCGACTGGTAAGGATTTAGGTATAAGTATATTTCACTCAAGCTGCCTTTCGCAGACGATAAAGGCCAAACGAAGAAAGTGCAATGATAGGCAGTGCGGCAATCAGCCAAAAAGGAAAGCCAAAAGCCTCGGCAAAGTTTTGTACCCAACGAGCCATTACTAGATAAACCGACCCGGCTACAATCCCTGCAAAAATATTAACCCCGATACTTTGCTGCCGGTTCATCACAAACACAAAGGGTAGGCCCAACAGTAATAGCGCATAAATTGTGAATGGAAAATAGATTTTTTCCCAATATGCAGCTACATATTCACGCGCATCCTGCCCGTTTTCCTGCAGGTACTCCGCATAATTATGTAATGAACGCATCGACATAGCGTTTGGGCGGTTAACCACTGAGCTTAACAAGCCAACCTCGACCCGAGTGGCCCAAGCCCGCCTAGGCTCGTGTTGCACCCGGATACGCGAATCACCGATTACTGTTTCAGAAACCTGTAACAGGGCCCACTCAGGCGAGCCGTCCGACGCATTGGTGGTATGCAGGGCTTCCTTTGCATTGGTCATGGATTGCAAGCTAAAGTCACTGTCGAGGTTATAGATTTGAATACTGGAAAAACGGGTTGTTTCGCCCGGAACAATAATCGGTGTCCGGATATTAATAATTTGACCACCATCCCTGATCCACAAGCCACCACTGCCACCCATATGGATGCGCCCGGTTTTATGGGCAAAGCGAAAGATTCGAGCTGACTGCTGTAAATCCGGCGCCAGGTATTCACCCACCATCATGATTGGAATCAATAACACGCTCGCACCCATCAGCACGGAAACTGTCAGTCGCTGACGCGATACTCCGGATGAGCGCAGCGCGACCAGTTCTTGGGAATTACCCAGATTACCTACACTCACCAAAGTACCGATTAAAGCGGCAAAGGGAAACACTTGATAGGCAAGGTAGGGGGTTCGCAAAAGCACATACCAGGCGGCTTGCCCGAGGCCATAACTACCCTTGTCGGTCTGAAGTTCTGATATCAGCGTGACCACCAAAATAAAACCCAGCAGCAGAACCCAAATCGAGAGTATCCCGCGAATAACGGTAATTGCCATGTAGCGATCAATAATCTTCATAGTCCAGCGGCTCCTTTATCTGTGCCGTCGCTGTAGCCAGATCCAGACGGCTGCCAACAGAAAAAATATCGCATGCACCCACCATAAGCCCAGCATTGATGGTAATTTACCGACGACCAACCAGCCACGGGCTACCGTCAGCAAATTGATATACATTACATAAACCAACAATCCAATGACGATTCTGCCACCGCGACTGTCACGCGGTGCCACATGTGACAAGGGTATTGCCAATATTGCCATCAGCAAGGCCATTACAGCGGAGATTCCTCGCCAGTGTAATTCCGCCTTATCTGCAACTGTTGATGAAGCCAGTAATTCCCGCGAATCCAAACGCCGGGCGTTATCTTTTTTAGTTTTTTGTTCATTTTCGGGAATAATGAGCTGGGCTCGCTCAAAGCTGAGCTTCTGTAGCTCTTTTGTTTTCAAGTCGCGTTCAATAATTTCACCATCTTGCAGCTCGATAAAGCGCTTGCCGGTTTCTTTTTCTACCCAGAAACGACCGCTTTTTGCGAACCATGACTGCTCCCGGCCAAGTTTTCCTTCCTCTTGCCCCGCGCCACGGTTAAGCAAGAAAACATTGTTTAATGAATTGCCATCCGTACCCATGGACTCAATGTATATCACCAAATCACCCTTCCTCAAGCTATGAAAAGTAGCTGGTCGCAAGCCCCAGAGCACCGCACTTTTATAGGCTTTGTCAATGGCGGCATCAGCCGCACGGGCCGCTCCTGACATCAACACAAAACCATTTACCAACAGCAATATAAATAGCGGAATAACTAAAAACATCAAAGGCTTAAACAAGTCACGCCCGCGAAACCCCGTAGCCCACATTACCGCCATTTCATTATCTCGATAGAGCCTGCCAAGCCCGGTCATTAGCCCTAGAAACAGTGAAAGGGGAATAATCAGCCCCAATGCCTCGGGAAGCTGATAGAACAATTGCTGGCCTAATAAAGTAGCCGGCAAAGAGCCTTTAGCTACATCTCCCAGCAGATTGCCCAGCAATACACCAAGCATTACCATCATCAGCACAACGGTAATTGCCAGAAAAGCCAGCAACCATTCACGAAAAAGGTATTTTTGCAGTATTGTCAGCATGCTATCTGTGCGGCGTAATTTTCTGTAAAATAATGGATTGCGTGAATTCTAACAGTCTGGTGAACAGATAACATTAATCCCCGTGATTACCCAGCTGCAGTATGCACCCGGATAATCTTTTGCAGAGAAGTAAAATATGAAAACTAACATTACTACTACAACCATTCTTAGTCTCCAAACTCCCTGCCTTGTGCTTGGGATATTTTCCGACCAAAAACTCAGCGGCAGCACGGCTGCTGTAAATACTGCCTGCAAGGGTGGCTTAGAAAAAATGCGGGAAACCGGTGACATTCAAACTGCTGCCGGGAAAACCACCTTACTGCATCATCTCCAAGGCGTTTCCGCAGAGCGGGTATTGCTGGTAGGCATGGGTAAGGCCGAAGAACTTGATGCCGCAAAATTCAGCAGCACTTGCCAGGCTGCCGGCGAACAGTTGCGTGATCTAGCATTTGATACCGCCGCCAGCTGTCTGCACGAGTTCGAGATTAAATCCAAATCAGCCGACTGGCGCCTGCGTCAATCCGTTATAGCCATTGGCAATGCTAATTATTTCTATACTGCAACCAAAGCGCCTAAAGCAGACGGGCCGAAACCACTGAAGCAACTTGAACTTGTTTGCACTCCCGAGCATACCTCTGCAGACGCTGTTCTACAGCAGGCCGATGCGATAGTCAGCGGTTACAACCGCGCCCGCACACTAGGTGACTTGCCACCCAATATCTGTAACCCGGTTTATCTGGCAGCACAGGCCGATGAAATTGCCGCAGCTTATGATAACTGTAGCAGTGAAGCCTTGAATACGGCGCAAATGCAGGAACTGGGCATGCAGGCTCTACTGGGTGTCGCCCGTGGTAGCCGCAACCCCCCGCGCCTAATCATCATGCGGTATAACGGTGCTGATAAAGATGTAAAACCCATCGTCCTGGTAGGTAAGGGAATTACTTTTGATACCGGCGGAATTTCAATTAAACCCGGCGCAAACATGGAGCAGATGAAATACGACATGGGCGGTGCTGCCGGGGTTATCGGTACATTTGAGGCTTGTGCGCAGATGCAACTGGCTATCAATCTGGTTGTTATTGTCGCCGCCGCTGAAAATATGCCGGATGGTGATGCCTACCGCCCGGGTGATGTCATAACCAGCATGTCTGGCCAAACCATTGAAGTCCTAAATACTGATGCAGAAGGTCGGATGGTGCTTTGTGATGCATTGACCTATGCCGAACGCTTTAACCCCGCTGCACTAATTGATGTTGCCACCCTCACCGGTGCCTGCGTGATTGCCCTTGGTCACCATGCCAGCGGCTTGATGAGTAAGAGCGATAGCCTGGTTGCAGAACTACTTACCGCCGGTGATGAGATTATCGATCGCGCCTGGCGCTTACCGCTTTGGGATGAATACCAGACACAACTGGACACACCATTTGCAGATATGAAAAATATCGGCGGTATGCCGGCCGGCAGCATTACCGCTGGCTGCTTCCTTTCAAGGTTCGCTAAAGATCAGAACTGGGCACATCTTGATGTCGCCGGTTCAGCCTGGAAATGGGGAACCCAGGAAGGCGCGACCGGACGACCGGTTGGCCTGCTCAGTCAGTATCTTATCGATCAATCAGGCGAATAAGTGAACATGGATAAAAGTTATAACCCCGGCGGAATTGAACAACGCTGGTACAACTATTGGGAAGAAAACGACTGGTTCAGTCCGCAGGGCGGCGAAAAGCCCTACTGCATTATGCTGCCGCCACCTAATGTGACTGGCACCTTGCACATGGGGCATGCGTTTCAAGATACCGTTATGGATATCCTCACCCGCTACCACCGCATGCAGGGCGACAACACCCTCTGGCAGCCGGGTATGGACCATGCAGGTATCGCCACCCAAATGGTAGTTGAGCGACGACTGGCAGCCGAAGGCAAACATCGGCGCGACATGGGGCGTGATGCCTTTGTTGATGAAGTTTGGAAGTGGAAAGACGAATCCGGTGGCAAAATCAGCAAGCAGATGCGCCACCTCGGCGCCTCGGTTGACTGGAAAAATTCCCGCTTTACCATGGATGAAGATTTATCCGATGCGGTAACTAAAGTATTTGTCAGCCTGCACGAAGAAGGCCTGATTTACCGCGGCAAACGACTGGTCAACTGGGATCCAGTATTACGCACCGCCCTTTCCGACCTTGAAGTACTCTCTGAAGAAGAAAACGGCAAACTCTGGCATATTCGTTATCCCCGCCGGGACGGCAAAGGCTATGTAATTGTGGCTACAACCCGCCCGGAAACCATGCTTGGCGATGTTGCAGTTGCCGTCAGCCCCGGCGATGATCGTTACACCGACCTGCTTGGAACCGAGCTTGAACTACCACTTTGCGATCGCTATCTACCGGTCATCGAAGATGATTATGTCGACAGCGAATTCGGCACCGGTTGTGTAAAAATCACCCCGGCACACGATTTCAATGATTACGATATTGGTAAACGCCATGACTTGCCGATTATTAATATTCTCAACGAGGATGCAAGCCTTAACGACAATGTACCGGAAGCCTATCGCGGGCTCGATCGTTTTGCAGCGCGCAAGCAGATCGTTGCAGATTTAGAAGTCGCCGGTTTACTGGAAAAAATTGAAGACCATCGCCTGATGATCCCTCGCGGTGATCGCTCCGGTGAAATTGTCGAACCGTATCTCACCGACCAGTGGTATGTGCAAATTGAACCACTGGCCAAGCCAGCAATTGCCGCCGTTGAAAGCGGAGAGGTTCGCTTTGTACCGGAAAACTGGTCAAAAACTTATTTTGAATGGATGAACAATATCCAGGACTGGTGTATTTCCCGGCAGCTGTGGTGGGGGCACCGAATTCCCGCCTGGTATGACAACGAGGGTAATATTTATGTTGGCCTAGATGAAGCCGATGCCCGCAAGCGCCACCAATTGAGTGCTAATGTTGAGCTAAGACAAGATGAGGATGTACTCGATACCTGGTTCTCTTCTGCCCTGTGGCCTTTCACTACCCTTGGCTGGCCTGAAAAAACCGAGCGCTTGGAAACCTTCTACCCGACTTCAGTACTGGTCACCGGCTTTGACATCATTTTCTTCTGGGTTGCCAGAATGATCATGATGGGCATCAAATTTACCGGCAAGGTGCCATTTACCGAAGTCTATATGCACGGCCTGATTCGTGACAGCCAAGGTCAGAAAATGTCTAAATCCAAGGGCAATGTTCTCGACCCCCTGGATTTGATCCACGGTATTGATCTGGAGTCTTTGGTTAGCAAACGCACCACCGGCCTGATGCAACCACAAATGGCTCCAGAGATTGAACGAGCAACGCGAAAAGAATTTCCAGATGGTATTTCTGCCTTTGGCACAGATGCTATGCGCTTTACATTCGCTTCCCTGGCAACCAATGGTCGTGATATTCGTTTCGAACTCGGTCGTATCGAGGGTTATCGCAATTTCTGCAATAAACTCTGGAATGCCAGTCGCTATGTATTAATGCAAATTGATGGCGAAACCACCAGTAAACCACAGGCTTCCGAGCTTTCCGCTATCGACAACTGGATACTCTCGCGCTTTGAGCGCACGGTTGCTGAAGTTCGCGGTCATTTCGACAACTACCGCTTCGATCTTGCCAGCCAAGCTATTTACGAACTGGTCTGGGATGAATTCTGTGACTGGTATCTGGAGCTTAGTAAACCCCAGTTAAAATACGGTGATTCAGCCGCTAAAAATGCTACCCGCCATACTCTGTTAACCGTACTAGAAGGGATCTTACGACTGATACATCCGGTTATGCCCTATATCAGTGAAGAAATATGGCAACGCATAGCGCCTGAGTTGGGCATTAAGGCCGAGACCATTATGCTCCAGCCTTATCCGCAACCGGGCAGCATTAATAATGCGGCCGAGGCGGATATTGCTTGGCTGAAATTAATGATCCAGGGTGTGCGGCGTATCCGTAGTGAACTCAATTTACCCCCGGGCAAACCCTTGCCACTGTTGTTGTCTGGTACTCAGGATGAAGACAAGGCCCGGCTGGGGCGGTTTAATGAACTGTTCTGTGCCTTGGCACGCATCGAGTCTATCGAAATTCTGGACGAAGACACCACCCGCTCAAGCGAAGATTGCGCCGTTGCCCTGGTTGAGAAAATGCAGCTGCTTATTCCGCTGACGGGTCTGATAGATACTGCCGAAGAAGTTTCCCGGCTGAAAAAGCAATTGCAGAAAGAGCAGATCGACTTGCAAAAATCCAAAGGCAAGCTCGGTAACAAAAACTTTGTCGCCAATGCTCCTGAAGCCGTTGTAGTCCAGGAGCGCGAGCGCCTGCAGACTCACCAGCTGAAAGTAGACCAACTGCAGGAGCAAATCAGCAAAATGGAAGCTCTCGACTGAAGCCGTGCTGGGTGTTGTGGCGTGTGTTAATACCCGCGCCATACCAGCACCTGACTTGGGCTTGGGCTTGGGCTTGGGCTTGGGATCGCGTTACAGCTGCAACGCCATCACCAGCGCATCTTCACGCTTGGGACCGGTTCGATAATACCCAGGCCGCAGCCCGATCTGATTGAACCCACGCTGTTCATACAAACGTATTGCCGCAAAATTGCTGGGTCTGACTTCCAAAAAAACAACTTGGGCGCCCTGCTTTGCAACTTCTAACAACAACCAATCTAGAAAATATGCACCGAGACCTGCACCCTGATTATTAGGATCTATGCAGAGATTCAGCAAATGGGATTCCCCGGCTGCAATGCTCATCAGAGAATACCCGCAAATCACGCCGTCTTGCTGCATAACCCATGCAGGAAAACCGGACTCTAGGCAGTCGGTAAATATGCCTCTGGTCCACGGAAAGGGATAGGCTTTAAGCTCAATTTGGAAGACTTCATCGAGATCTTCAGGCTGCATCCGGCGAATTTCAGCAAGCTTCGAGCTGGCAAGATTAGCGGCCATTTCAGAGCATCACTGTGCTATCAGGTTTTTTAGTTCGGTCCAGAGTTGGCGTTTTGCGCTTGGACTCTGACTTAGATCAGACAGTGTCAGTGTAGAAATTTGTACTACAGATGTTTGTTCAATACTGGTTTTGACCTGCTCTTGAAAGTCACTCTTACCAAAAACCATCAGTCGGTTAATTTTATTCTCATTGATAGCAATTTCCAGTAATCGAGCCGCCGAAGTTGCATCGACATGAGCAAGCAGGCCACCATCATTACAATTTACAGCACGCTGTATATCAGCCAGCAAACGCTGCTCTCTTTCACTCACAGAGGTCTCTGTCAGCCAAAGCCAGCCACTGCTGGAGTTTCCCGTGACCAAAACCGCGACAGCATTATCAACTAGAGCCTGGTCAGCTGGGGAAGTTACTTCTGCAATGGTATCTCGGCAGTGCCACTGTTGAATACCCATGGCCTCAAGCAACATGGCTTTTTCCTGACTACTGCTCATCTATATCAGCTTCTCTGCTGTGTTTTTGAGCATCTTCTTTTCTTTTGCGGTGCCGTTGTTTGCCCATCAGCGTGAACACAAAGCCGGAAGCGATATACACAAGTCCGACAACCAGCAATACCGTCGGCGGGTCAATTGCCAGTAATACCAGCAACAGCATAAGAATGAAAATCCAGAGTATAGGCACCCGGTCACCGGCTGGCCCACTCTTGAAACTAAAATAACGGATTCGGCTAAACATTAATAATCCCAGCAGCGGAGTTATCACTAGCATCGGCCAGGCAAGGCTGTTGCCTGTTACCCCCTGATCCACACCAAACCAAACTATGGCCGCCATGGTCCCGGCTGCAGCCGGACTGGCAAGTCCTTGAAAATACGCTTTATCGGCAACCCCAACCTGAGTATTAAAACGGGCCAGTCGCAACGCCGCGCAAGCGGTATAAATAAATGCCGCCAACCAGCCGAGCTTACCCATAAATGGGGATATCTCATGCAGGCTCGCCAGTGACCAGTTATATGCCAGCAACGAAGGTGCCAGCCCAAAAGAAATCAAATCCGAAAGGCTATCGTACTGCACCCCGAATTCACTTTGGGTGTTCGTCATTCGGGCGATACGGCCATCTAGACCATCAAAAATACCTGCCAATAGAATCGCAATTGCCGCTTTCTCAAAATGCCCGTTAATACCTGCAACGATTGAATAATATCCAGCAAATAACGCCGCTGTTGTCATTAGGTTTGGTAGCAGGTAAACCCCGCGTGAGGGTTTATTGCTGGTGCTGGGTTCTGTCATCGATGAAATTCCGTTCATTAACTACGCGCAATATTAACATGTCCGCTGTGAATGTATATCCACGCACATTTAGGCGCTATATTTGCCACTATGAAGAAGAGGGTTTAGAGGGGCTGATCGATATTTGCAGGTGCGTCAAGAGCTTGTGTTATAGTCACGCTTCCATGCGGAAATTAAGAGTTAGTATGTCTATTTTATATAGGTTTGGGTGGGTATTATATGCCTGAACAAGATACAAAGATAAGCAAAATAACCAAAATCAAAGCTGTTAGGAAAGCACATGAGGGAAAACCTACCTGCTTACTGGCTCTTGGTATGCATCGTTCAGGCACCTCAGCACTAACACGCGTGCTTGGCATCGCCGGCGCAAAACTACCACAAAACCTAGTTGGCCCGAACACAAGCAATGAAGCCGGACATTGGGAGCCGGCAGACCTTGTTAAATATCATGATAGTCTGCTAACTGAGTTAAGTAGTTCGTGGGACGACTGGCAACCACTAGATATAAGCCGCCTTCCCGTCAAACGACGTAAAGAAATTAAACAAGAAATACACGAAATTATTGTTGCCGATTATGGTGCTACCGCTCTGTTTGTTATCAAAGACCCTCGCATCTGTCGCTTCGCACCATTTTTCATGGAACTGTTGCGCGAAGGGGGTATAAATGTTTTCCCCGTTCTCACCTTCCGTAATCCGCTCGAGGTATGTGAGTCGCTTGAGGCGCGAAACGGTATGAAACGCGTCGATGCCGTTCTGCTCTGGCTGCGACATGTATTAGATGCAGAGAAAGCCACGCGTAACCAAAACCGCGCTATCCTCACATATTATCACTTCCTTGAGAACTGGCAGGCTAGTATTTCCAAGATTAGCGAACAACTTGATGTCGAGGGATGGCACACGATTAAAGAAATCGCCCCACAGGTAGAAGAGTTTCTCTCTTCGAGCCATCGTCACCACTTTTACAACACCGAGGATGTTCTGCTTGACCCTATGCTGTGTGACTGGGTTGGGGGAGCCTATGAGGCATTGCTTATACTCACACGCAACCCAGGTTCCAGGCAGGCTATTGCCAGGCTTGACAAAATTGACTCGGAATTCAGCAATGCGAGTCCGATTATGAGCAGACTTTATGCTGAGGTGCGAAAGGAGCGGGATGGCGAATTTGTTGGCTTGGACACTAAGCTAGTCAAATACAAAAACGAGGTTGGTAGCCTCAGAGCAAAAATAAAAAAAGCAGTAGCCAAGTCCAAGAAACTGGATACTAAACTGTATGAAAAAGAGTTAGAAACAACAAAATTAAATAAAAAATTGGCGAGCGCCAAAGAGAAAGCAAGTAAGTTTGAGAAACGCTTTGAACAAGCCCAAGGGAGGGTCAGTGAGCTTGAAGAGCAGACACATATCTGTGACAAGGAGATATTGGGCGTAAAAGACGAATTACTTCTTTCCGAAGAACGGCTCTATGCGATAGAAAGTTCGAGGTCTTGGCGAGTGACACTTTTGGTCAAAAAAATAAGCCAACATTCTGTAATCAACGCGCTGCTAGGCGCATTTAAACTATTTCATAACAAGATTGTAGTTTTACGCACAAGAAGATTAGTTAGCAAATCCAACATGTTTGACAAGGATTACTATCGAAACAACAATGCGGACTTGGCAAATAAAAACCATAGAGAATTGCTTGATCATTATATAGATTATGGAGGCAATGAAGGAAGGAGCCCATCAAAAGCATTTGATTCCAACTGGTATTATCAGCAATATCCTGATGTGTTTTCTTCCAGGCAGAACCCATTGTTGCATTATTTGCGTTTTGGGAAAGTTGAAGGACGATCACCGCTACCCGCAGAGGGATTAAAACCTTCAAATAATCAGCCTATACACATCTTAGGCACGCCTCTGAAGGGTACATTGGATCTAATTTCGAAAACCCCCGTTTCCGTACCAGAGCTAACTGAGTCAATTACTATTCTGGTACCTATATACAACGGCGTTATGCATTTGGAGGAACTACTTCCCTCGCTCGTTAAAAACACTGACCCTAAACACAAAATACTATTGGTAAACGATTCTAGTACCGACGCCGGGGTCAAACCCCTATTGGATATATACGAGCGTAATAATAAACAGATTCAGGTGCTAAACAATGACAACAATATAGGCTTTGTGAAAACTGTAAATAAAGCGGCGAAAGGTGATACCAATAACTTTGTAATATTAAACTCTGATACTATTGTTCCTCCAGACTGGCTTGAACGCTTGATGTTTCCTATCATAAAGGATCCTACCATCGCCTCGACCACTCCGTTTTCGAATGCCGCAACAATTTTCAGCTACCCAGAATTCCCTCAAGATAGTTCAATAGTCGCTGGATTATCAGTTAAGGAAATAGATCACTCTTTCAAGCAACTACAAATACAAACAAATATAGAACTCGACGCACCCACTGGAGTTGGTTTTTGTATGGGTATAAACCGTCAGGTTTGGGATAAAATCGGCGGCTTTGACGAGGCGGCATTTGGCAAGGGATATGGAGAGGAAAATGATTGGTGTCAACGAGCCATAGCAAGCGGATATAGAAACAATTTAGTTCCCAATCTGTATGTGTATCACAAACATGGAGGCTCGTTTTCGGCAGAAGAAAAACAAGCATTAATTAGAAAACATCTATCGTTAATTAATTCACGATGGCCTGAGTATAAAAGCTCAGTTGAAAAATTTATCAATATAGATAAATGGCGAGTTCTACGAGAGTCTATAACTTTGCACCTTTGCTGTGTAAATAATCCACTCTTTGTTTTAGACCATGCCTTAGGGGGGGGTGCTAATGCTTACCGGGCACGATTGGTGCAGGAAACATTAGATAGTGGACGGCCTATAATCTTACTCACATATGACGCAGGCAATATGTGCTTTAGGTTGCAAGTCGAATTTGACCATGCCAAAGCACTGTTTAACTTCGCTGATATCAACTGGATAGGCAAACTACTTGGCAGAATAGACCGAGCAGATATCGTTATTAGCAATATTGTGGGCTGGCCTGAACCTTTAGAAATTGTGCATACAATTTCAAGGTTTAGTGAGAATGTTAAATTGAAAATCAAAATATTATTTCATGATTACTATGCTATTTGCCCCTCCTACACACTACTTAATGATAACGATAATTATTGCTATGTGCCTGAAAATATTGAAGAATGCGGGCGATGCCTGAGGAAAAATAAAAATTCTGAACTAAACAGTGTGAGTATGATCGAGTGGCGTAAGACATGGGGTGACCTTTTGTCCAAGGCGCACAAAATCGTGTGTTTCTCACAAGCGAGTCTTGATATTGCCGCACGCGCATGGCCGCTTGATTCGGAAAAAACATCGGTAAAGCCACACCAGCCTCTGAAAGACTTTCAACCTTTGGACCCAGCCCCGCAAACAGACCGTCTAGTCATCGGTGTTGTGGGCAACCTAAACCTTTCTAAAGGTGCTAAAATTGTTATCGACTTAGCCCAGGAATTAAGTAAAAGTGAGCCCGCAGCGAAAATTGTATTATTGGGTAAAATCAATCCACAATATGCCTGTGAGCTACCGAATTTTATTGTTCATGGCTCATATCGTCACAGTGAACTTCCCGAACTAATCTACCAGTATGGGATTAACATCTGTGTTTTACCATCTATCTGGCCAGAAACATTCTCATATGTGACTCAGGAATTAATGCAGTTAAACATACCACTGATATGTTTTGATTTAGGCGCACCGGCGGAACGTGTAAAAGATTATAGTTTGGGTTTTATCGCTGAAGAAGCTTCTGCCGCATCAATTCTGAGCACGATTCGAAGTATCAGACGAAAGGCGCTTTACAGCACATTAGATTACAAACAAGCTATTGCAATTGAGTGATATATAATATGGCACCATGGTGTAGGAAGTTTTATGAGAATGACCATGGGACACTTCAATGGTTTCGATATAGACAGAGGGAAATAGTGTGAGTAATGCTAGATGTTAAAAGGTAAATTTAAGAACAAACTTCAAGCAGAGGCAGAGTTTTTCGGCGAAGCTAATAACCAACTTACGCGCTCAGTTAGTTGGGGTGCGATCCCCTATTTTCAGCAACAAATTCATCAGGAATATAATATCACTACCTCGGTAGATCATCTATTATCCGGCAAACAAAATATAACTTCTTTGAGTCTTGCTTGCGGAATGATGACTGGAGAATTTGCATACCTGAAAGCACGAGGTGCGACCTCCATTGACGCCTATGATATAAGTGAAGGACAAAGGAAAAAATTTCTTCAAAGTGACTACGATAAATCGATCAATGTGAATTACCAAATCTGCGATGTCAATGAGATTGTGTTGCCCGAAGAAAAATACGACTTAATATTCATCCAGCAAGCATACCATCACCTGATTGAGGTCGAGTATGTTGCACAAGAAATTAATAAGTCACTTAAGTCGGATGGGATATTTGTACTTATCGACTATATTGGGCGCCCGTTCTTGCAGCGAACTGAAAAACAATTGCATCTCGCTGAGCGTATCTGGAGAACAATGCCAGAAAGATTGAGAACTAATCATTCGGGTAAAGTATTCAAAAACGTACCCATACCGTGTAAGGAAAATATGTCGCCCTTTGAGGCAATCAGGTCAGATGCAATTTGGCCTGCTCTTACTGAATATTTAGATTTGAAATCTCATTATTTTCTCTGCGGGGTATTGTTTCCAATATTTAACGGGTTTGCACAGAATTACACAAATGCTGAACATGACATGAGATTTATAAAAGAAATGTGGGAAATTGATAGATTTCTTATTGAAACTGGTGGAATCGAGCCGAATTTCTGTCGCGCTATCTTTGGAAAAAAATAATAGTTTCCATAATTGTGGTCTCGTTAACGATGGAGAACTGCCGAAACTAAAAATTGTTAACTATTTAGGTGAGAAATGATAAATAAAGCAAAAAACGCAGTACCATCAGGCTCATACACACCATTGGTTCGTCCGGCTATATACAACATTAATAGCATCAACACATCCAGTGAGAAGTCAACTATTCACAATGTTCCCATCTTATTCCATGGTGTTAACAAAAGTGGTAGCTTGGCCTTCGCTAAAGCACTTCATATGGCTTATAAAGAGTCTGGAAACATTAAGCGTTTCATGTGTAGGTATATGCAAATGCCTGCGGGAAGAGAAGAGGCGCTTGCCCAGTTTTCACAAAAACTGGAAATCAACCCTATTCTTATTGATCACGGATTATTCGGATACGAAAAGAACTACCCTGGGGCTAAATGTGTCACAATGTTGCGCGACCCAATGAAAAGGGTTTTTTCTATATATTACTGGTTACTCTCACATCATCCAGAGAAAATCATGGGTCGAGATATCATCTCTTGGGTAAGGCAAGATTGGCGTACTTACGCGCAGGTTCGTCAATTTGCGTTTGACAACAGAGCAACTAAAACTGCACATATTATCGACCAAAAACCGATTGGTGAAATGATTTCTGTTGCGGAGGCAAACTTTTCGAACAACATCTCCTGGTTTGGTATATGTGAACTGTTTGAAGCGTCAGTTATATCATTTTTAAGCCAAATAGGGATCAACCAAGCTCCTGTTTGGGAGCTGGACAAACGAAACACCGCGAAACCAAAACCAGTTGCTATACCAAGAGGATTAGAGCGAGAAATCTCAGAATTAATCGGCTTTGATATAGCTTTTTATGAAATTAAGAAACAAAAGTTTTTACGTAGCTTACAAGGAGCGCCATACCTGGAAGATATCGAAAAATATCGCGAAAAATGCGAGCAAAATGGCAATTATATTAAATAGCACACCAACCGTAGGAATTAGAGCAGGAAATCATTATGATAATATGGGTCACCGGGCTCTCAGGGTCTGGCAAAACTACTATTGCTAAAAGTCTGTCTAAAAAACTCCAACTATTGAGTATCAGGAATATCGTTTTAGATGGAGATAATTTGAGAACAATATTTGGCAATAGGTGGGGGTATGAAAAAGAAGAAAGAAAGGACTTGGGATTTGTATATTCACGCTTGTGTCAATTTTTGTCTGATGAGGGCAATACCGTGATTTGTGCCACAGTGGCGATGTTTGAGGATGTGCGTAGATGGAATAGAGAAAATAACGCTGATTACCTGGAAGTATATTTACAGGTTCCGTTGAGCGTACTCCAAAAGCGAGATCAGAAAGGATTGTATACCAGTTATAAAGAAAAGCAAAATGCAGATAGTAGTGTTTATATGCAAGACTATGAGTTACCCCAAAACCCTGACCTTGTGATTAACAACCATGGGGATACAACGCCTTTGGCTGCGGCAACTTTGATTCTGGAAAAAGTATTCTCAACCAGTATTGATGATAAAGGTATAGTTAATAGTAATATGTGGGAAGGGAAATTGAAGGAAGATGTTACGGCCTATTGGAACAAGTATTATAAGAATTCAAGAAGAAATAAAAGCCCCAGCCCTTTTGCAGTTTGGTGTAACGAGCATTATCTGAAAAAAGAGGATCACATCATTGATGTTGGATGTGGTGACGGCAGGGATACTTTTTATATTAATGCTAAAAATAAAATAGTCGGTATTGATTTATCTTTAGAAGCGGTAACAAATAACAATAATTTTGCTATACAATTAACTCAAAATGAAACCCCACAAATTGAATTCATAAATGGAGATTTCTCAGATTTCTCATTGGACTTGCCAATGGGAATTAATGTAGTGTACTCTCGGTTTGTGCTGCACGCGATGAGCGAAGATGCACAAGAGAAGTTCATCCGTAGAGCCTACTCCATGTTGCCATCTGGCGGTCGAATAATGATTGAGTTCCGGACAATCAATGATCCTCTGGCGAAAAGCGGTTTCGTATTCGGTAAAAATGAAAGAATCACTGATCACTATAGAAGGTTTATCGACTTTCAGTTACTTAGAAAAAGAATTAAGGCCATTGGGTTTATGGAGATATTTTCAGTAGAAGAGAAAGGTCTTGCTGTTTATAAAGACGATAACCCAGTGGTCGGTAGAATAATCGCAGAAAAAACATGAAAAGTAAGCCTATCTATTTTTCAGGAGGTACTAGACCGTGCTCCGTACTATCCTGACTTATCCTTTTGATAGCTTTGGACGCCATGCCTATATTACATGGTTCCAATTCCTCATTAGTTATCGCAGGACTATGCTCGGGCCAATTTGGCTTTTGGTTAGTCCAGCATTGTTTATCGCCTTACTAGGCATGCTGTTTTCTCGTATTGGTGGCAATGACCCAGCCGTATTTATCCCCCATCTCGCCATCGGCCTGATCGCTTGGACCCTAATCACCGGCTTTATCACCAGCAGCACGACAGTATTTCAACGAGGGCGAGCGCAAATATTACAGGGTGGCTTGAACCTTGTGGATATTGTTATTATTAATGTGTTTACAACCGTTCTCAATTTCCTACATAAAATTATTCTTATCGTCATCGTTTTTATCATTTTTGGCATAGATGTTTCTTTTTATTCCCTTGTCAGCCTAATCGGCCTTGCCCTGCTCATCGCTAATGGTATCTGGCTTTCCATGTTTTTTGGCATGATCGGTGCGCGTTATCGTGACCTATCGGAGGTTGTACAAGCAATTATGCGCATTGCTTTTCTTGCTACCCCTATCATCTGGATGCCAGGCACGGACGGCCGAGGTGGTGTTATGGGTGCGTTTTTGGTCTACAACCCTTGCTATCATTTTTTGGAATTAATCCGCGCCCCTTTGCTCGGAAACCCCATTGCTCCTTTAAGCTGGATAGTGGTAATTACTATCACGATCGTCGGATTTACCTTGGCAAACTTCTTTTACAAGCGTTTTGCCCACAATGTTCCGCTTTGGGTTTAACTGTCACAATGAAAACCGATGCCCCAAAGCCACGCCCACTGCTTGAAGCTAAAAATCTCACCCTGCAGGTGCCAATTTTTCAGCCCAACGACCGCAAATTACTATCCAACCCGTCACGATTTTTGACCGACCTTTATTTCTCCCGAACCAAGCGCGGAATTGTCACCATTCTTGATAAACTTTCTTTTAAACTTCAGCGTGGCGAGCGCCTCGGGCTAATTGGTGCTAATGGAGCTGGCAAAAGCACGCTACTGCGCGTATTGGCTGGAATATACCAACCTTCGTCCGGAAAACTGACTGTCAATGGGGTAGCAAAAGGCATGTTTGAAATTTCACTCGGCATGAACCAGGAAGCCACCGGCCTAGAGAACATTTATATGCGCGGGCTGCAAATGGGTTTGAAGTTGAAGCAAATCAAGGAATTAGTTCCAGGGATTGTTGATTTTTCAGAACTAAGCGAAGCCATTGATAACCCGTTAAATACGTATTCAACCGGCATGCGTATGCGCCTTGCCTTTTCAGTTTCCACCATAGTCGAGCCGGATATATTACTACTTGATGAATGGCTAGGCGCTGGGGATACGCAATTTAGGGCTAAGGTAAAACAGCGTATGGAAGGCTTAGTCGAGAGTAGTCGCGGGCTGGTATTGGCCACCCATAACACAAGCCTTATGCAATCTCTGTGTACCAAGGGCTTGGTGCTCTCAAAAGGTAAGATGATTTTTTACGGTGAGCTTGACGAGGCACTGGATTTATATAAGCAACAACAAAAGAAATGATAAAAAATGAATCTTTAACATGACAGAAATTTTTTATCTGCGGATTAGGGTAGTACGCCAATAGCCAGCCGAATAATTGCAGGCTATACTGAGGGCATAATAGCTTACCGGAAACCTGTAATGATGAATAAAACATGGAGTGTTTTTTCTCTTATCGCTGCAATATTGGTGATTTTACCGGCCTTAGCGTCGGCCGGAAATATCTACAAATGGGTTGATTCCGAAGGCAATTTGCATTTTGGTGAGAAAGCCCCCGAGGGCATTCAGGCAGAAAAAATCACCCCCGACACTCGCAAAGTTGGAACTGCCGCCCCCACAGCTCAAGAACTACAAGCTTCTAAACAAGAGGCGCTAAAACGCAAAGAAACCGCGGCAGCTGAAAAAGAAGAAAGGCGCACGCGAGAAGAAGACAAAGCCTTGCGTGAACAGCATTGCGCAACTGCCAGAAAACGAGTTGCAACGCTGGAGCCAACCCCCAGAATTCTAGTCAAAAGTGAAGATGGGACAATGCGCAGACTAAATGATGATGAGCGTATGGATTGGTTACAAAAATCCAGAGACGCTGAAAAAGAATACTGTGATAAGTAAACTCTCCTACGCTAACTCAAAGACAAATAAGCACTAGCTTACAGTGGTTTCTCAGGCTAAAATTAGCGGCTCTGTTCTATACCTGTCAAATAGTATCTCTAAAATAAGAATATAGTTATGAAAACATCGCAATTTCACCTGGCTACCACCCGGGAAACCCCTGCCGATGCAGAAATCGCATCACACCGTTTAATGCTGCGCAGCGGCATGATTCGTAAACTGACATCCGGCATTTATATCTGGTCACCGCTGGGGCTACGGGTGCTGCGCAAAGTTGAACATGTTGTGCGTGAGGAAATGAACCGCGCTGGCGCATTGGAAATGCTAATGCCGTCAGTTCAGCCAGCTGAACTATGGGAAGAAAGCGGCCGCTGGGATCAATTTGGTCCACAATTACTTAAAATGACAGATCGTAACGGTCGCCAATATGCCTTCGGCCCCACCCATGAGGAAGTCATTACTGACTGGGCGCGCCAAGAACTAAAAAGCTATAAACAGCTACCCGCGACTTTCTACCAGATACAAACAAAATTCAGAGATGAAATTCGACCACGCTTCGGAGTAATGCGGTCACGCGAATTTATCATGAAAGATGCCTACTCTTTCCACATTGATAACGCCAGCCTGCAACAATCTTATGAAATTATGCACACGGCTTATACCGCCATATTTACTCGCCTAGAATTAACTTTTCGTGCGGTACAAGCAGATTCCGGTGCCATTGGTGGCAGTCAGTCACACGAGTTTCATGTATTGGCAGATTCCGGTGAAGACTTTATAGCCTATTCCGACAGCAGCGAATATGCCGCCAATACCGAAATGGCTGAAGCCCTGCCTGGGCTTGATGCAGCACCAGCGGCAAGTGCAAGCGTAGAAAAACACCCCACCCCCGGCTGCCATTCAATTGAAGATGTGTGTAAACATTTAAATATTGAAGCCACACAAACAGTCAAAACCCTGGTGGTAGAGGCTAATGAGGGATTAATTGCACTGGTTCTACGCGGTGATCACAAGCTCAATGAGCTAAAAGCCGAGAAACTGGATGGGGTTAAAGCGCCCTTGCAACTAGCCGATGAGGAGCAAATTAAAGCCGCTATTGGTTGCGGTACCGGCTCGCTGGGTCCGCTAGACTTACCGATCCCAATGATTATTGATCGCAGTGCCGCCGTGCTGGCAGATTTTGTCTGCGGCGCAAACGAAGATGGTTTCCATAACAGCGGAGTCAATTGGCAGCGCGATGTTACTGCCACCCAAATTGCTGACCTGCGTGTAGTTGTCGCCGGTGACCCCAGCCCTGATGGCAAAGGTACACTTTCGCTATTACGCGGGATCGAAGTCGGGCATATCTTCCAGCTGGGAAGTAAATATTCTGAATCCATGAACGCCGTGGTTTTAGGCGAAGACGGAAAAGCACACGCCATGCCCATGGGCTGCTATGGCATAGGTATTACCCGGATTGTAGCCGCAGCGATAGAGCAAAACCATGATGACCGTGGGATTATTTGGCCGCTACCGCTGGCACCATTCGAGGTAGTGCTGCTGCCGATGAATATGAAAAAATCGATGCGTGTTCGCGAAGCGGCTGAAAAGCTTTACGCTGAACTAGTAGATGCCGGCATTGATGTGCTTTTTGATGACCGCCCACTGCGCCCCGGAGTGATGTTCAACGATATGGAGTTGATAGGTATTCCCCACCGGATTGTTATTGGCGAACGCGGACTCGATGCCGGCGAAATAGAATATCGCGCCCGCACTGAAAGCGAAAACACCCAGATACCACTGACAGAAATTATCAGTCACCTCAAACAGCGACTGCAGGGCGGATAAAACCGCTCACACTTTACCGAAAGCAGCTGGGTTTATTGGATGTCTGTCCAGAATGGCACTAAGTTAAGCCATTTTTGCATTGATGTAACACCTTCTAATTTGGCTTTAAATAAGGGTTAAGCCATTGATAGGTCGCATGATAAAGCCCCTTAACTTACTCCGATAGCGAACATGTTATAGTTGTATAGATTCGACCCGATAGCCGGGTTACACCCGTAGCATAATTGGAGAAAATCATATGACTGGAAAAAGTGAGGGCATTTATTTTAAAATTATTTTTCGAGTTGTCCTTGCTGGTCTGTGTATGCTTCCGTTTTCTGCAATAGCTGAAGATCCGGATGAATGGTCTTATTCAGTGACACCCTATCTGTGGGCAATTGGTATGTCAGGGCAAACTGGCCCTAAAGGTTCCGAGGCAGATGTGGATATGAATTTTGGTGATGTTCTAGACAATCTAGATGGCGCAATCATCATCAACATGGAGGCCAGCAAAGGCAGCTGGACATACTGGTTAGACTATAATCGTATGAATCTCGCCAACGAAACCGAAGTTTTAGGCGGACCCTCGAGTGTCACGCTGGAGCTGACCCAGAAACTATGGGAAATGGTTGCGGCTTACCAACTTGGCAACAATGACAATCTGCAGGTCTTCGGCGGGGTTCGGTCTGTTGATGTTGATACTCTTATCCATTTTCAGAGTAATGCGCCGATTGGCATTGATTACAGAATTCGAATAGGTGATAGCTGGGTCGACCCCATTGTCGGAATTCGGGGAACTTGGCCGATAAGTGACAAGTGGGGCTTCAGGGCTCGTGCTGATGTTGGCGGTTTTGGGGTAGGTTCAGATTTTAGTTATCAGCTAGCAGCGACTGTAAGCTATCAATTCAATGATTTGACATCTATGCGGTTTGGTTATCGGCATTTAGATATGGACTATGATGATAATAATTTTGTTCTTGATATGGGGGTGTCAGGGCTTATGCTGGGAGTGGGTTTCGATTTCTGATAAACACCCAAACCCATAAACTAAATCATAGACTAAACCATAGTCAAACCATAGGGCATGCACTTCTTAAAGTACCTTGGTCGTTATGTAGTGGTCAAATAGAATTTTGTGCCCACAATGTACTCAACTACTTCTTGCAGTGGGTATCGGGAACAGACACCTCATACTCAACAATGGTTTTAATGCAGCAGCGCCAGATCTCGGAGCTCATGAACTTGGTAGACCATTAACCCGATATGGGCCAAGAGCTGATAATAGCAGTTTAGTTTTCCGAAATTCTTTTGAATAAACTAAATGTTGTGCCTTATTTACACTTCAAACTGCCACTGGGTTACCCGTCTACCCCTCTCTAATCAAAATCAAAAAAATCAGATACCCCTGAGCCTAATTATCTTTACCTTTTAGTTTGAGAGGTAATCTATCGCTAGGTGGCTCAAAGCCCGGGTTCCAATTTCCAGCACCGACTCATCCACATCAAACATTGGTGAATGATTGGATGGCGCGGTCAAGGGATCCTGACCTTCAGCTACAGCACCTAGATAGAAATATATTCCGGGAATTTCATTGGCAAAAAACGAGAAGTCTTCTGCACCAGTCACTAACGAAGGGGTAAATATTTCGCGCTCGCCGGATACTTTAACCAGCGTCGGCATCATCTGGTCGTATAGGTCGCTGTCATTGACAGTGACCGGGTAACCCGTGTCGATCTCAACGGTTGCAGTAGCCCCGGCAGAAGCCGCAATATTTTCAGCAATCCGTTTGACCTGTGCATGAATCTGTTCGCGCATCTGCGGATCGAAGCTGCGGATGGTACCCCAGAGCTCTACTTCATCGGGAATAATATTATGCCGTATACCGCCGGTAATTTTGCCGATGGTCACTATCGCCGGAGCTTTGGTGATGTTGACCTGCCGGGAAACAATCGTTTGCAGACCGTTAATGATTTGTGCGCTGGTCACAATGGGATCAACTCCGCCCCAGGGTCGGGCGCCGTGGGTTTGCCGGCCTTTGACATTAATAGTGAGGGTATCTACTGCTGCCATCATCGGGCCACGGCGCAGGGCGATAGTGCCATATGGCATGTTCAGACCAACATGCAGGCCGAATATTGCCTCCGGCTTATGTTTTTCAAATAAGCCCTCTCGCAACATCAGCTCAGCCCCACCCTCTTCACCTACAGGAGCGCCCTCTTCTGCTGGTTGAAAAATAAACAGAACTTTTCCGGGAATCTGATCGCGCATCGCCGAAAGTGTTTTAGCCACTCCCAGTAAGATTGCCATATGTGCATCATGACCACAGGCATGCATAACCCCTACCGTTTTACCGCCAAATTCGGTCTCAACCGTGGAGGCAAATGACAGTCCGGTTTCTTCGCGAACCGGTAAGGCATCCATATCTGCGCGTAAAGCCACAGTTTTGCCTGGCTTACCGCCCTGTAATATTGCAACTACTCCAGTTTTGGCAATTCCGGTTTCAACATCCAGGCCCATATTACTGAGTTCTCTGGCAATATATTCTGCGGTATTAAATTCGCGATTGGAAAGCTCGGGGTTCTGATGAAACCAGCGGCGCCATTCAATGATTTGCTGGTTATTAGTGGCAATAACCGTATCGATTGCCTGCCATTCGGGGGCGGCATTCACTGTGCTGGCCAAGAGTGTCCAAGTCAGGATGAATATGCTGAAGATTTTTTTCATAATAAAGCTCACAATTGTAGACCTGCCAGAATGGCTACTTCTTTACTGGAAACAAAGCGCCCACGATCATCTTTACGCACACTCACTAGCGCGCATTCATTGTCGTGGGTAAAAAACAAGCGTACATTGCGTGCCAGCTTATCTTCAAGAAAGGTCTTTTTTTCGTTTAATAATAATTCTGGATAACGGTCATAACCCATACTGATTGAAGTATGAACCCAGGGGCGTCCGGGAATTAAGTCCGAGCAGAAAATAATTCCCCCACCTTCAGCTGGACCAATTTCCGCGAGCATTAAACCTGGCGTATGCCCATCACTAAAACTAAAGCGCACACTATCACCCAATAATGGGTGTTGCCGGTCATCTACCAATTCTAAGCGCCCACTTTGTTCGAGCAGTTGGTTGAGTTCGGGAATGAAGGATGCGGCATCCCGTGGATGTGGGTGGGTGGCTCGCTGCCAATGGGATTTGCCTACCAGATAATGGGCATTAGGAAATAATAGCTCATAGTCGCTATCTTCCTGCCAAGCTGAAAGCAGCCCGCCAGCATGATCGAAATGCAGATGGCTGAGAACCACCACATCAATATCTTCATCTTTGAAACCCAGCTCCGAGAGGTTATTCAGCAATACATGCTCGCTGGATTCCACCCCGAAACGGTCGCGCAAGGACGGTTCAAAAAACGCGCCTATCCCAGTTTCAAATAATACTGTTTTACCGTTCAGGTTTTCTACCAACATGGTGCGGGTTGGTATGGAAATACGATTACGATCATCGGGTTTTATCCAGCGTTCCCACACCGCTTTTGGCGCATTCCCGAACATTGCACCACCATCAAGTTTTTGCTGGTTTCCCTCTATTGACCAGATTTTCATGTATTCGCCTATAAATTTATTTTACGGTTGCCTTGCCGGAAGGTGTGCGTGGGTCGCTGGCAGCCTCTAACTTTCCGCTGCGCCGATCCCACATTATCGCGTTCATATTACCCCATTGCCGATTCAATATCTGCACCTCATGCCCAAGCGCGCGTAACTGACTCTGCAACTCTTCACTGAAAGCATCCGGCTCGGCAAATATCCGATCCGGCAAGTACTGATGATGGTAACGCGGCAGCGCTACCCAAGATTGCGGGCCATTGCCAGCGAAGAAATCCAGAATGCTCAATAAAACCATCGTGATAATTCGGCTACCGCCCGGTGTTCCCAATACCGCCACTCGATCTTCACCGATAACAAAAGTCGGGCTCATGCTCGATAGCGGGCGTTTTCCTGGGGCAATCGCATTGGCTTCAAAACCGGTCAAACCGTAAGCATTCGGAGTTCCTGATTTGGCAGAAAAATCATCCATCTGGTTATTCAGCAGAAAACCCGTTCCAGGTGCTACAAAATTAGCCCCATAGAGCGTATTCACAGTTAAAGTGGCTGCCACCAGATTCCCTTCCGAGTCAACAATCGAGAAATGTGTTGTGTGTGTGCCTCTAGCAACATCGCCTATTCCCGCAAGCGCGGAACTAGGGGTCGCTTTATCAATACGAATCGAGGTGCGCATACCAGCTGCATACTGCGGGTCGATAAGCATTGCAACCGGCACATCAACAAAGTCCGGATCGCCAAGGTAAATACTGCGATCACGATAGGCACGCCGCATGGCTTCCACTACCAGGTGGGTGCGCTGAGCTTCAGATAGTTCAGCGATTTTGTAGGGCTCGAGAATATTGAGGATTTCAGCTATTGCTACCCCACCTGAGGAGGGAGGTGAAGCAGTAATCAATTCGTAATCATTATATGTAAAGCGAACCGGCTCCCGTTCAACAACTTTATACGCCGCGAGATCCTCTAGAGACCAATTACCACCAGCCTCATTCACACCCTTGACTAGTAAACGGGCCGTTTCTCCATGGTAAAAGTCGTTGGTTCCGGTTAAGACTATTTGCTCAAGCACCCGCGCTATATCGGGCTGTTTAATTACCGCACCAAGCGCGGGAATTTGGTCGTCATGCAGGAATATCGCGCGACCCGCCGGCCAGCGCAGCATGTGCTTACGCACTGGCTTTAACAGGCGAATATATTTTTCATCTGCTGGAAAACCTTCTTTTGCCAGGCGAATAGCCGGTGCCAAGGATACCTTGAGCGGCAAGCGGCCGTAGTTTGTGGCGATATGCACCATTCCAGCTACATGGCCTGGAATACCTGCGGCCAACGGGCCCTGCATTGCCAAATCACGATTGACCTCACCCTCTTCGTTAAGGTACATATCCCGGTGCGCCGAAGAAGGTGCCTCCTCGCGACCGTCTATCATGATGTTTTTCTGATCTTCATTACGATGAAGCAACCAAAACCCACCGCCACCTATACCGGAACTTGCAGGTTCAACAACCGCCAGTGCAGCGCTAACTGCAACCGCAGCATCAAAGGCATTTCCACCCTGCTCAAGCACTTCAAAACCTGCTTCAGTGGCAAGGTAGTGGGCACTGGAAATAGCTGATTTGCCGGGCTTGTCTGCCGCCAGTAAAGAGCTGCTGATTAACACCACTACCAATAACAGCAGGGTTTTATTTAAAAACTTCATCGTTGAATTATTTTCCATTTGTTAAGACCTGATATTTTTTTAGTAACTGTTCTGGGGTTTCCGTGTATTCGGGATCCAGGGGAATGCATTCAACCGGACAAATTTCGACACACTGAGGCTCATCAAAATGACCGACACATTCCGTACATAAATCCGGATTAATCTCAAATATCTCGATACCCTGATAGATAGCCATGTTTGGGCAGGCAGGCTCACAAACATCGCAGTTGATGCAATCTTCAGTAATCTTTAAAGATCTTTCGAGCAAGGCCTGCTTAACCAACGGGTCTACAAACTCAGCAACATCGCCACCCATCCTGGCAACTTCCCTCACCAATGAAGAAGATATAAAGCTGTGTTCTTCAGATGGTGTCATAAACATGGTTTCTACTTCCTTAACCAAATGTCGATTCATGCTTGCCAGTTGAAATTCATACTCGAAATCTGAAACCGCGCGTAAACCGCGTAAAATAACTGAAGCATCCTTTTCTCGTACAAAATCTGCCAACAGGTTGCTGAAACCGACTATCTCAACTCCGGGAATATCCCCGATAATGGCTTCCGCCAAGCTGATTCTTTTGGCAAGGCTTAAAAGTGGTTGTTTCTGCGGGTTTTCGGCAATCGCAACAATCACTCGGTTAAATACCCGCGCAGCTCGCGCTACCAGGTCAGTATGACCATTAGTGATTGGGTCAAAAGTACCGGGGTAAACAACCGTACACTCAGTTTTTGGCTTTTCCATACAAGTTATGTAGAGATTTAATGATTCACTATCCGAATTGTTAAGTTTATCATGCAAATCAACGCGGGTCAGGCATTGGGAGACTCTACTATTGATTTGTTTTTCTAAAAAAAATAGGCGATCCGGAGATCGCCCAAAATAGGGGGGACAGAGGAGTCCTAATTCATAAGCTTCCCAGCTTACATATAACAAGACCCACAACAGGGCGATTAGCTTTCAAACTAGTTGGAATGTTTTTTATGACTACGGTCAGGCTAGCGCTAACAGCTGCATTCGAACCTCACCCAGGAGTTTTATTTTTAGTTCTCTTAGTCCTGCCGGAACAAGCGGAGCCTCGAAACGGCGGGCTGACTCAACATAAAGCCGACCGTCTTCAGTCAGCATTCCGACCGATGTTGTTTTTTCAAGCAAGCTGCTTTGCCATTGACTATCGAACGGCGGGTCGATAAAAATAATTTCAAAACTACCGGGCTTAACCGAATTAAGCCAATCAAGGCTGTCAACATTCTCGATGTGTATATTCTCAGCCGCAAGCACGCGGCAATTTTCCTGCAATTGCATCGCCGCTTGCGGATGCTTTTCCAACAACTTGACTGAAGCTGCCCCTCGGCTAGCGGCTTCCAAACCAAGCGCACCACTGCCAGCAAACAGGTCTAGACACCGGGCTCCGCGAATATCGGCTTGTAACCAGTTGAATAAAGTTTCTCTGACACGGTCACCGCTTGGTCGCAGACCTGGTAAATCAACTACTGGCAAGCGACGACCTCGCCACTTACCCGCGATAATCCTGATGCCATAATTTTTACTCTGTTTCGGCATCCCGGCTTCAATATTTGTTTACAATATACATATTGCTGATAGCATACCTGCTTCAGCTACAAACACCAGCAGATATCAGGCCTTTCATGTTCAGAATTTTTAGAAAAAAACGCGACAAAACCGGTAGCACACAAGCCGGTCAAGTTTCAGATGTGCAATTACGACCGGTAGAAATTGCCGGCATTGACCCACTGGAGCGACGGCTGGGTAAAACCCGCACATCACTTGGCGATACCCTCAGCAAGCTTTTCTCCCCTGGGGTTATGCTGGATGAAGACTTGCTTGAAGAACTGGAAACTACCCTGCTGATGGCTGATGTTGGGGTTAGTGCTACCCTCGAAATTGCCGACGCCTTACGCCAGGGTATAAAAGCCGGGGTGATTACAGAAGCCTCGCAATTATTACCCGCTGTGCAGGCCGAGTTGTATGAATTAATTGAACCCTCGGAGCAATTATTACAGATTGACACCAGTAGCAAGCCCTTTGTAATCCTTGTGGTGGGTATTAATGGTGCCGGTAAAACCACAACCATCGGTAAACTCGCCCAGCGCTATAAAGAAGAAGGCCTAAAGGTGATGCTGGCCGCCGGTGACACTTTCCGGGCAGCGGCCGTTGAACAGCTACAATCCTGGGGTGAACGCAATCAGATACCCGTAGTCGCCCAGGCAACCGGGGCTGATTCTGCTTCGGTTATTTTTGATGCGCTGGAATCAGCCCGCGCGCGTGGTGTCGATGTACTCATTGCCGATACTGCCGGGCGCCTGCATACCCAGTCCAACTTGATGGAAGAACTGCGTAAAATACATCGGGTGATGGGCAAGCTCGATAGCCATGCCCCACATGAAGTTATGCTGGTACTGGATGCCGGAACCGGGCAAAACGCCATCGCCCAGGCCAAACAATTCAACGAGTCTGTGAAAGTAACAGGAATTACCCTTACCAAGCTAGATGGTACCGCTAGAGGCGGAGTACTTTTCGCACTCGCCAAAGAACTGGACATACCCATACGATTTATCGGTGTGGGTGAGTCTGCTGTCGATCTGCGACCCTTTGATGCGGGTACATTTATTAATGCTATCCTGCCAATCCCTGAAAATCATTAGTTACCTACTCGCTTGAAGTCATTCCCCGAAAGGCTGCTTGCCTGGGCGAAAGTCCATGGTCGCCATGACCTGCCCTGGCAGCCCAAGAGAAGCCGGAATTCTAAAAAAATAGACGCTTACCCCATCTGGGTAGCAGAAATAATGCTCCAGCAAACCCAGGTAAAAACAGTAATACCCTACTACCAGGCATTTATGCAGCAATTCCCGTCACTACCGGTTCTTGCAACAGCCAGTCTGGATGAGGTGCTGGCGCTATGGTCGGGGCTAGGATATTACGCCCGCGCCCGCAATTTACATAAAGCCGCACAAATAACCCACCGGATTTCTACGACTTTTCCGGACTCGGCAGCGGAATTGTTGATACTCCCCGGCATCGGCCGCTCAACTGCAAATGCCATCGCCTCACAGGCAAGCAACACGCCTTTAGCCATCCTTGATGGCAACGCCAAGAGGGTTTTTGCCCGCCATGCAGGCATTCCCGGCTGGCCAGGCAAGGTAGCAGTACAAAATAAACTTTGGCAGGCAGCTGAAGGCCGACTTACAAAAGTAAACGGCGCAGCCTACACCCAGGCCATCATGGACTTGGGAGCCAGCCTTTGCAGCCGCAGCCAGCCCGAGTGTACGCACTGCCCAGTTAATGCCGATTGCTACGCCTTGTTGGAAAATCGAGTAGCTGAGTTTCCCGGTCGCAAAGTTGCGAAAAAGAACCCTGAGCAATTCAAACAATTACTCATCAATCGGGATTCCCAAGGTCGCATTTATTTGGAAAAACGCCCGCCTACTGGAATCTGGGGTGGACTTTGGTCACTCCCCGAGCACACCGAGCAGGATGCTATAAATATTGAACAACAATTACCTTTGTTAATTCATGATTTCAGCCATTTTCGACTACATATCACGCCACTACTAGTTGACCACAAACAAATGCAGGTGAATGAGGCAAAGGGTGGCTATTTCGCCACCAATGACTGGCGTAAACTCGGCCTGCCTGCACCCATCCGGCAAATTCTTGAGCAAAGCGTTAAAATACCCCTTACAGCAAACCGGCAAACAGAGAACCCAGATGAATCATAAAGTCAATTGCACCATTCTTAAACAACAAGCCGATGGCCTAAAACGCCCACCATGGCCCGGCGAACTGGGCAAGCGTATCTATAATGAGGTTTCTCAACAGGCCTGGCGAACCTGGATGGATCACCAAACCACCCTGATAAACGAACATAGATTGAACCCATTAAACCCAAAAGATCGTCAATTTATTGAGACTGAGATGGAAAAGTATTTTTTTGGTAGAGGCTCAGAAAAACCGGAAGGCTTTGTAGCACCGGAATGACACCGAAGAATTCAGTTTTTCAATAGAAAAACCCAGAATTAACTTGACTTCACCCCCCTGTAATTGTCTAATAACGCGCCCTACACAGCAATTGTGCAGGTAAGTAATGGCTCGATAGCTCAGTTGGTAGAGCAGCGGATTGAAAATCCGCGTGTCCCTGGTTCGATTCCGGGTCGAGCCACCATTTTTTCAATATATATCAAACACTTA